>DVHY01000067.1 GCA_018711755.1 Candidatus Limivicinus faecipullorum
GCTTTTGCCATGGGCTATCCCTCCTAAATATTATCTATATATCCTTATTATACCATATCCTGCCCCTATTTTAAAGCTGTTTTTCCCGGGACAGGGGCTTATTTGCCGGAGAGTATATCCTTCAGCTTCAAAGCCTTGTCTATATTCCCTTCCACCTTCAGCCGGCCCAGCATCACCGCAGCCACCGGGTCGCCCTTGCCGGAAGCTATCTTGAACAGCGTCTCCGCCGAGCAGGTGAAGATGGCGTCACGGTCATAATATTCGTAGGGCTCCACATGGAGCCGGCCGTCTTTCACCTCTATGTAGAATATGCCCGCCGCGTCCCCGGTGATATTGAACTGATAGGCCAGGTGCTCCCTGAACCGGCTCACGTCTACGCCGGATATCATATCCTTTACCTTTGAAAACATTTCGTTATAGGTCATGGCAACCTCCGATTAAAAGTGGAGTCGGCTCTCGCCGCCTGTATAATAGTAACATTTTTCCATTCCCCGGTCAACGGGAAATCTGTACCCCGCCGGGGACGGCAGCTTCCGGCTTCTGTGACGCAGTTACATACAGGCCGCCGCACTCCGTGCTATCCTTTGTACGCCGCTTCCGGCCCGGCCGTGAAGCTCAGCCTGAGTAAAGGAGAATGAGTATGCTGTCAAAGAAAATTGCCGCCGTGAATAAAAGCCGCTGCGCAGCCTGCGGAGCCTGCGTCAAGGTCTGCCCCAGGGCCGCCCTGTCCGTATTCCGGGGCTGCTATGCCCGGGTGGACGAGGCGATGTGCGTGGGCTGCGGCCGCTGCGCCGGAGTATGTCCCGCAGGATGCATCAGTGTAAAGGAGGGATCGCTGGTATGAAGAAAAATCACTGGTACGACTATCTTTGGATCTGGGCTATCGTATACTTCGCCCTGGGCTTTTTCAACATCATCTTCGCCTGGCTGGGCCTTATCGACTTCCTCCTGCCCCTCATATTTGCCGCCGCCGGCGGCAGCAAGTTCTTCTGCAACAGCCTCTGCGGCCGGGGCCAGCTGCTGGGCAAGCTGGGCGGCGACTGCAAGCTGTCCCGGGGAAAGCCCAGCCCCCGCTGGTTCAGCTCCAAGGGCTTCCGCTACGGTTTCCTTATATTCTTTCTTGCCATGTTCGGCAGCATGCTCCTTCAGACCTACATGGTGGCCTCCGGGGCCGCCTCCCTGAAAGAGGCTATAAAGCTGTTCTGGACCCTCCGGGTGCCCTGGGACTGGGCCTACGCCGCCGGCTCCCTCCCGGCCTGGGCGGCTCAGTTCTCCTTCGGCTTTTACAGCCTCATGCTCACATCCACGCTTATCGGGCTTATCGTCATGGTATTGTACCGCCCCCGCTCCTGGTGCGCCTTCTGCCCCATGGGCACCATGACCCAGAGCATCTGCAAGCTGAAAAACCGGGCGGGCTGAGGTCCCGTCTCTCTTCCCCGCCCCACCTTTTTCCCGGCGCTCAGGCCGGACATAACTTGATTATCTTTCGGGAACAGTGTATAATCCTGCCATAGTCGTTTTTAGGGGGGACAAAAGTCCATGGCCATGGATATGAAGCAGACGATAGCCCAGGCGGCAAGGGACCTGCTAATGGACAAGAGCGTCAAAAAGCTCACCGTGAAAGATATAGTCGAGCAGTGCCACATCACCCGTCAAGCCTTTTACTACCACTTTGAGGATATCCCCGCCCTGTTTCGCTGGATGCTGGAGAGCAACGTGCAGCACAGCCTGCTGGAAGCCCAGGCCGCCAGCGGCGGCGAAGAACGGCTGCGCAGTCTCTTCGTCATGGCCATCAACTCCATGCCCTATGTGAAAAAAAGCATGGAGAGCAATTACCGGGAGGACGTGGAGCGTTTTATCGGCCAGTACTTCCAGAACCTGTTTCAGCAGGTCTGCGACGAGGAGGGCCTATACCAGAACTGTACCCGGTTTCAGGTGCGGCTTATCCTGCGCTACCACAGCCAGGCTATGCTGGGGCTCTTCCGGAACTGGACGGAGGAGGATACGAAAAATCTGGACCAGATCGTACACACGGTCTTTCGCCTTATGACCGAGGGCATCCCCCCCACGGAAGGGGAATGAGACGGCCCCTTTCATATTTTGCCATATTGTCAGTTCCGCGGAAGTGTAAAAAAACTTTACACTTCCGCTTTTTTATCAAAAGATATGCCTTACACCCCCGGCCTTTTGCTAATTGAGTTTGGAAGCATATCCGCCTACAATAGGGAAGGTGAGGAGGTGAGCCCATGGCTCATGAAATCTTATCTGTAAAGCTGTGCCAGCTGGATGATGAGCTCGGCATGCTGCACAGCCGTATCCGTCTCGGCGAGAACGCCGGACACGAACAGCTGAGCAGGGAGATCCGTCAGCTGAGTCAGGAATGTTCGGAAGCTGCCCTGACCCTTGGGGACAGGCTGCGGCTTTCAAAGTCGGAATACGCCTCCGCTCTCTACACTTACTATGAGAAAATCCAGGAGCTTATCCGGGAAGGCTGCGGCCGCCTCCAGGCTCTGGCCGCACAGCAGCCGGAGGAATGCGCCCAGGCGGAAGCCAAGCTGCTGCTGGCGGAATACGCCCTGGATTTCGCCCACCAGGCTGCGGCCAGAGCCCTGCTTATTTCCCTGGAGGCCATCGACAGCCAGCTGCTCTGCAATGAAAAACAGGAAAGGAGTTCAGAATGAAAGAGGTCAAATCCCCGAAAAAACCCCTGCTGTATTACTACGGCATAGTTTTGTTGATTATCTTCGCTTTTAATTTGTTGGTAGCCCCCATGCTCACCCAGAGCCGGGTGACGGAAGTGGACTACGGCACTTTCATGGATATGATAGACCAGGGGGATATAGGCATCGTCCAGGTGGAGGACAGCCAGATAGTCTTTACCGACAAGGACGAGACCAAAGTATACACCACCGGGCCCATGGAAGACCCCACTCTCACTGAGCGGCTCCATGACTGCGGAGCCAAGTTCGACCGGGTCATCGAAGAGCCCGCTTCCCCCCTGCTGAGCTTTCTGCTCACCTTTATCCTGCCCATACTCATCTTCGTGGGGCTGGGCCAGTACATGAGCAAAAAGATGATGGAACAGGCCGGCGGCAAGAATTCCATGACCTTCGGTCTGGGCAGGAGCAACGCCAAGGTCTATGTGCAGTCCACCAAAGGCATCCGCTTTGCCGACGTGGCCGGCGAGGACGAGGCCAAGGAGAGCCTTCAGGAGATCGTGGACTATCTCCACGACCCGGGCAAATACACCGAAGCCGGAGCGGCCATGCCCAAGGGCATTCTGCTGGTCGGACCTCCGGGCACCGGCAAGACCATGCTCGCCAAGGCCGTGGCCGGCGAGGCAAACGTCCCCTTCTTCTCCATCTCCGGTTCGGAGTTCGTGGAGATGTTCGTGGGCATGGGCGCCTCCAAGGTGCGGGATCTGTTCAAGCAGGCCAAGGAGAAAGCTCCCTGCATAGTTTTCATAGACGAGATAGACGCCATAGGCCAGAAGCGCAACTCCGGCAGCGGCTACGGCGGCAACGACGAGCGGGAACAGACCCTCAACCAGCTGCTTACGGAAATGGACGGCTTCGAGGAGAACACCGGCGTCATCATCCTTGCCGCCACCAACCGGCCCGAGAGCCTTGACCCCGCCCTCACCAGGCCCGGACGCTTTGACCGCCGTGTGCCCGTGGAGCTGCCCGACCTGAAAGGCCGCGAGGCCATACTGAAGGTACATGCCAAGAAGATAAAGCCCGCCGAGGACGTGGACTTCCACACCATAGCCCGGATGGCTGCCGGCGCCTCAGGTGCGGAGCTGGCCAACATCATAAACGAGGCCGCCCTGCGTGCCGTGCGCAACGGCCGCACCATAGTTACCCAGGCAGACCTGGAGGAGAGCATCGAAGTCGTAATCGCCGGATACCAGAAAAAGAATGCCGTCCTCTCCGACCAGGAGAAGAAGATCGTGGCCTACCACGAGATCGGCCACGCCCTGGTTGCCGCAAAGCAGACCGACTCCGCCCCCGTACAGAAGATCACCATCATACCCCGCACTTCCGGCGCTCTCGGCTACACCATGCAGGTGGAGACCGGCGACAAGTTCCTTATGAGCAAGGAAGAGATAGAAAACAAGATAGCCACCTACACCGGCGGCAGAGCCGCCGAGGAGGTCGCCTTCGGTTCCGTCACCACCGGCGCCTCCAACGATATCGAGCAGGCCACCAAGCTGGCCCGGGCCATGATAACCCGCTACGGCATGAGCGACGAGTTCGACATGGTCGCCATGGAGACGCTCCAGAACCAGTACCTGGGAGGCGACACCTCCCTGACCTGTTCCCCCGACACCCAGAAGGACATCGACCGCAAGGTGGTGGAGCTGGTGAAAAAGCAGCACGAAAAGGCCAAGAAGATACTGGAGGACAACCGGGCAAAGCTGGATGAGCTGGCCGGCTTCCTCTATGAAAAGGAGACCATCACCGGCGATGAATTCATGGATATCCTGAGGGGAGGCGACGGGCAATGAGGAGCCGTTCAGGTTTTGGCTGGCTTCAGTTTCTGATAGGCATACTGCTGATAGTCCTGGGTATCTGGGCCTTCACCGATCCTGACCTGGCCCTGACGGGCATGGTGGTGGCCTGCGGCCTGGCCGCTATCATCATGGGCATAGCCGATATCCTCCTGTTCGTGCAGGTGGAACGCTACACCGGCTTCGGGCCCAGCCTGGCTCTGGTCTCGGGTATACTCAGCGTCATGTCCGGCATTATGCTGCTGGCCTATCCCGGCGCAGGGGTGATAATCCTGACTATACTCTTCCCCATCTGGTTCATCGCCCACTGCATCTCCCGGCTGTCCCATCTGAGCAGCATCCGCCTTATTGCCGGCAACGCCACCTTCTACTTCGCCCTTGTAATAAACATTATCGGGCTCATCCTGGGCTTTATGATGCTGCTGAGCCCCATATTCACCCTGAACACCATACGCTATTTCGCCAGCGCCTACCTCATCCTGCTGGGCATTGACAGCGTCGTGATGGCCGCCAGCAGAATCGGTATGCGCCGCTGAGAAAGGAGTCCTGGATACTTGGACACCATTCCCATACTCACCACCCTGGACAAAAACTATCTGCCTCAGCTCCAGGTGCTCCTCTGCTCCCTGCATGTGAACAACCCCGCCGACAGCTTCTCCCTGTGGCTGCTCCACAGTGACATTGAGGAAAAAGAGTTCTCCGGCCTCCGCAGCCAATGCGAGAGATACGGCTACAGCTTTTTCCCCGTGCAGGTAGACTATGAGCTCTTCCAGGATGCGCCGGTCACCAGGCAGTACCCCAACAAGGAGATGTACTACCGGCTTCTGGCCCCTTTCCTGCTGCCGGGAGAGATAAAGCGCATCCTCTATCTGGACCCTGACATTCTGGTCATCAACCCCCTGCGCCCGCTGTGGGAGACCGATATGGAGGGCAGGCTCTTTGCCGCCGCCGCCCACACCGGGAAGACCGAGCTGGTCAACAGCGTCAACAAGCTGAGGCTGGGCACCGGGCAGGATTACTACAATTCCGGGGTGCTGCTGATGGATTTGAAGGCGGGCCGGCAGGATATATCCCCCAAGGAGGTATATAATTTCGTGGAGCAGCACCGCAGGGAACTGCTCCTGCCGGATCAGGACATACTCAATGTCCTCTATGGGGAGAGGATACTGCCTCTGGAGGATGTGCTCTGGAATTACGACGCCCGCAATTACAGCAGCTATGTTCTGCGCAGCGGTGGTCTCTGGGACATGGAATGGGTCATGGAACACACAGCCATCCTCCACTTCTGCGGCAAGGAAAAGCCCTGGAAGCCGAACTACCGCCGCCGCTTCGGAGTCTTGTACCGGCACTACATGCAGCTTACCAGGCGGGAGCTGGAGCCGGGCTCCTCGGACTGAGCCCCTGCCCGTCGGCCGGCTGACGCCCCGCCTCTCTCCTCTCCCCCGCCGCCGGCCTCACAGGCCCGGGCGGGGGACAAGGCCCCGCCCGGGCCTGTCCCTTCAATTTCGCAGCTTATCCTTTACGGCAAAACTGCGGCAGGGAAATCCCTGCCGCAGTTCTTTTTTTGCTTGTTTCGGGTCTTTGCCGCTTTATTCGGGCCTCTCCCGCTCCGGGGCCGCCGCGCCCCTTTCGCCTCAGGCCACTGAAGAAACCGGGTATTCAACGTGGCTGACGGCCGCCTCCAGGATATCCTCATAGAAGGGATGGTCCTCAGGCAGGTCGGTGAAGCCGGGGTCCAGAGGCTCCAGGGTATCCGGGTTCGGTTCCCTGCCCGCCGCCTTGTTGGCGGCTGCGGCGGCCTCGCCCCTGGTGATGGTATCGTCGGGGCGGAAGGAGCCGTCCTCGTCCAGCTCTATCCAGCCCAGGTTCAGAGCGGTCTGCACCGCCTGGTAGGCCCAGTGGCTCTCATCCATGTCGGCTATGTCCAGCTCAGGCGGGCCCTGGATTTCTCCGCCCATACGGCAGTAGAACCATACCAGCAGGGAGATAAACTCCGCTCGGGTGATCTCTCTGTCGCCGTCAAAGAGATTATCCAACTCCCAGCCCTCAAAGGCTCCCATGTAGTAGAGGCTAAGTATAGCCTGATACAGGGGGTCATCCTCATCAAGGTCCTGGAAGGGATTATCCCCGGACTGGCTCATGGGCATACCCAGAAGGATATAAATCATCCGGGCGGCCTCAGCTCTGGTGAGAGGATCATCGGGTCTGATACGGCCGTCTTCATCAGCAAAGAGGTAGGCGGAATGATAGGCTCCGCCGGGATAGTAGCCTCCCGGGCCGGGAAGTCCGTGCCTTCTCAGGAACACCAGGTCCAGACGGGAAGTTACATCTACTTCCCCGGGTACGTTGATATCCAGAGGATTGTCCTCGCTGCCTACGGTGCCGCCGGCATCTATCTCCAGATTTTCGGAGTCTATTGCAGGCTTGCCATCATTCTCCGGCTTATCAGTGACGGAACCGTCGGTGGTTATCACCACGTCCTCTTCGGCGTGGATATGGTCGATAACTATATCTCCGTCGCTGTCAATATAGACGTTGTCCCCCTCGCCGCTGAACTCGTCGGTCTGGATTTTGATGGGCTCATCCTTGCTGCCTATATCTCCATCCGCCGTCAAATCGGTGGAGCCGGAGATGATATTGTTGTCATCATCCTGGGGATCGGCTGCGTTGATGTCGCCCTCAGATTCGATGTTGACATCCTCTTCGGCGATTATCTGGTCTATCTTGGTATCCTTGAGGTTAATGATGTTTACATTATTGCCCATGGCACCTATGGTATCGGCATAGGTGTAAATGGGTTTTTCCTTGGTACCGGTGTCTCCGTCGATGCTGTTGAGCGT
>DVHY01000068.1 GCA_018711755.1 Candidatus Limivicinus faecipullorum
TAGCCCAGCTGGAAGGGGAAGCGGTAGAAGTATGCGTCAAGGGCTCCGAAATCATCGGAAGCCGCCCGCTCGGCGGCGTACAGCAGTTGGTAGGAATCGGAGTACCAGGGCGCGGCCAGTTTGACGGAGACGATGAAGGCGCAGCCAAGCAGGAAAACGATGAGCATAAGAGCCAGCTCGGCGCGCCACAGCTTGAAGTTCACACAGTGTCTGTACAGCAGGTAGAGGCTGGACATAAAAAGTATGAGCAGCAGGATGTTCAGGAAAATATTGTCTGCATATATCTCCACCAGCTCCCCTGCCTCATTGTTCATGCTCACGTCCGCCGTCTCGGTGTAAGCGGAAAAGGTCAGCGCCAGCATAAACAGCGTGGACAGCGTGAGGATCACCGCCGCCCCGAACTTTGAGAGCAGGGAGGTAGCTGAATTCAAGCGTGCCAGCTTCATGTTCTACCCCCTGGATTATATCTTCTGTCTTTTGTCATTTTATTTATAACATATATGAGCTTACAATTCAAATAATTTTACAGCCTGTCCCCTGTCCGTCACGGCAAAAGACCGGGAAGTACCTTCTGCCCCGGAAGCATCCGGGGCTGAGCTTACATCCCGGCCCAAATATGCTCTACAGCTCCTCTACTGCGGTCACGTTCTCCACGGAGTTGATGGATTTGACCAGATCCTCGTCCAGCTGTTTTCTGCTCACCCTGACCGCCACAATGGCGCAGTATCTCACGGCGTCGTTTTCTCCGGCGACCCTGCTTATCCCCAGCTCCTTCATATTCAGGTGCCTGTCCCGGATTATCCTGACTATCTCCTCGATGACGTTTGCCTCAGTATATTCGATGTAGAGATGCACGTCGTCGGCTTTCAGGGCATAGCGGTATTCAAAGCGGATGAGCACCAGCTCCGCAAGCAGCACCATAAGCGTGGCGAACACCGCGCATTCCACATATCCCGCGCCGCAGACCAGGCCGATTATGGCTGCTGTCCAGAGTCCGGCCGCCGTAGTCAGTCCCTTTATGCGCTGATGCTTTGTGACGATTATAGTACCGGCGCCGATAAAGCCCACTCCGGCTATCACCTGAGCGCCAAGGCGGGACACGTCGGTGTACATCCCCATGTTCAGATACAGGTATTGACTTGTCAGGGTGGTCATGGCCGCCCCCAGGCAGATGAGGATATGGGTGCGGAAACCGGCGGGGCGTCTTTTGTACTCCCGCTCGATGCCGATAAGGCCGCCGCAGATAACGGCCAGCACCATCCGCACCGTAATGGAGAGCAGGTCCACATCCCTGACAAAATCCAGGCATGACAGCATTTCCTTTCCCTCCCCCTCAGACTTCTTCTATGGCAAGGATGCCGTCCATGGTGGCTATCTTTGCCAGCACTTCCGTGTGCTTAAACTGCTTTGGCAGCCGGATGCTGAAAAGGGCGTTCACCTTCTCCAGGTGTTCGGCGGCGGATTTTTCTATCTCCACGTCAAATATCTTGATCCCGGAGGCTTTCAGATAGGCCACCACCGAGCCCAGATTCTCCATCCTGTCCATGCCCACGTATATGGACATGTTCCTTGCCCGGCGCATTACCACCGTCTCGATAAGGGGCAGCAGCTTCATGGAAAAAATTATGAGCAGGGTGCCCATGACCATGCACTCGTAAAAGCCGGCGCCTATGGCAATGCCCATGCAGGCCGAGGCCCAGAGGCCCGCCGCAGTGGTCAGGCCCTTCACCTCCTGCTTGCCGGTGACTATGATTGTCCCCGCGCCCAGAAAGCCCACGCCGTTTATCACCTGGGCCCCGAAGCGGGACAGGTCGGTCTTGATGCCAATTTCCTGGGAGACATTGGCCCAGCGGGTGTTGAGCATGAAGTCCAGATATTGGCTGAGTATCACCGTGAGGGTGGCGCCCACGGCCACCAGCATATAGGTGCGAAAGCCCGCCGGGCGGCCCTTTTTTTCCCGCTCGAAACCCACGATGCCGCCCACCAGCATAGCCAGCACTACCCGCAGCATCATTGAGCACATATTCAGTTCCCGCAGATAAGACATCCAGAGCGTCATATGCCATCCCCTCAAAAATATAAAGAGCGCTGTTGGCCCAGCGCTCCTTCTTTTTATTGGCCGCTTCTTGCGGGTATTATATCATCCGCCGGGAAATTTACAATTGGAATTAAATACAAATTTCTTAACGGATTTGTGGAGATAATCAACAAAAAATTTCCTTCAGCAGCGCCGGAGCCTGTTGAAGCTCGCTAAGCTCATAATCGGGAGCCGGAAACTCGCCCCGGCCTTTGTGCTTGGGATTGAACCAGCAGGTCTTTATCCCGGCGTTGATGCCGCCCAGGATATCCGAGCTGAGACTGTCGCCGATGATGATGCAGCGTTCCCTGTCAAAATCCTGTATCCTTTCAAAACAGCGCCGGAAGAATTCCCCGTCCGGCTTGTTGAAGCCTATCTCTTCGGAGATGAATATCTCTTCAAAGTAGGGGGATATCCCTGCGCTTTTCAGTCTGCCGGCCTGGACCACGGCGGTGCCGTTGGAGCATATGAACAGCCTGTAATCTCCCCGGAGCTTTTCCAGCAGCTCCTGAGCCCCGGGGACAAAATAGTGTCCCTGGGACAGGAAGTGCTCGTAGAGCTTCTTGGCCTCCCGGCTGGACAACTCCAGTCCCAGCCGGGCAAACAGGATATCGAACCTGCCCACCAGCACCTGTTCCCGGCTTATCTCCCCCGTCTCCAGGCGTTTCCATTGGTTGGCGTTTATCTCGCTGTACAGGCTTGTAAGCTCCTCTGTGGGCTCCAGGCCCAGCTCTCTGAAGGTCCTGGTAATAGCCAGCTTTTCCGCTTTATGAAAATCCAGGATCGTGTCGTCCAGATCCAAAAGGACAATGGGTCTTGTCATATCTGTCTCCCGTCAAAGTTTCTTCAGTTTATCGGCGATCTCCTCCAGGTGCATACCCCTGGAGGCTTTCACCAGCACAGTGTCTCCCTGCCTTATCAGTCCCGGCAGAGCGGCCGCCAGCTCTTCCCTGCTGCCGAACCAGCGGCCCTTGTCTCCCGCGCCTCTGGCGATCTCCCTGCCCAGTTCCCCGCAGCAGAGCAGCAGCTCCATACCCTTTTCCACGGCGTACCGTCCCAGCTCATAGTGCATCGAAGCCGCCTCCGGCCCCATCTCCAACATATCCCCCAGGACACAGACGTGGCGGCCGGGCATATCTGATATGGACTCTATAGCGCAGCGCATGGAGTCCGGATTGGCATTGTAGCTGTCGTCCACCAGATTGATCCCGGTCCCTGTCCAAAGGGCGCCTCTGCGCCCCATGACTTTGTAGGCCGCAATACCCCGGGCTATCTCATCCTGAGACAGGCCCAGCGTCAGTCCCGCTGCGGCGGCCTCCATGGCGGCGTATATCAGATGCCGCCCGTGGGCCGGGATATGTACGGGAAAGCATCCGTCCCAATATACCAGGTCAAAGCCGGTAGTCCCGTCCTCCAAAGTCCGTATGTTCTCCGCCCTCAGCTCACAGTCCGCCCCAAGGCCGCAGCGTATCAGCCTCTGGCTGCACCTGATCTTTGCAAGCCATGGATCGTCTCCGTTGACGATCACCGTCCCGTCCTCCGGCATAAGCTCCAGCATCTCGGTCTTGGCCCGGAAGACGCCCTCCAGGTCATGGAGAAATTCCAGGTGAGCGTGGCCGATAAGGGTAAAAAGGGCTATGGTGGGCCTGGCCATGCGGGCAAGCTCCCGCATCTCTCCAAAGCCGGATATGCCCATCTCGATAACGGCGGCCTGGTGCTCCGGGCCGATGCGGGAGATGGTCATGGGCACTCCTATCTGGTTGTTCAAATTGCCCTCGGTTTTGAGCACATTTAATTTCTGGCTGAGCACCCACCACACCATCTCCTTGGCGGTGGTCTTGCCAACGCTGCCGGTGATGCCAATCACCGGCAGGCTCAGGCTCTGCCTGTAGGCGGCGGCCACAGACTCCAGAGCCTTCTGCACATCCTCCACCAGGATGACCGGCCCGGCGCAGTTCTCCGGGGCTCTCTCCGCCAGGCAGCAGGCTGCTCCCCGGTCAAAGGCCGCAGGGATATAGTCGTGCCCGTCCACTTTTTCCCCTTTGTAGGCCACGAACATGTCTCCGCTTTCCACGGCCCGGCTGTCGATAATGACCCGTCCTATCTCCCTGTTGTCCCTGTTGTCGCCAATAATACGGCCGGAGCACAAGTCCGCCGCAGTGCTGACAGTAATATTTTTCAT
>DVHY01000069.1 GCA_018711755.1 Candidatus Limivicinus faecipullorum
TCCCCGGGACATCTGCCTCTTCTCCGCCTCCTGCATCATGCGCAGCATCCAGTTCCAGGTGACAATCCAGGCGGAAAAGGACTCGCAGCTGTATGTGATCCCGGCGGAGATATACAAGGGGCTCATGGAGCAGTCGGCCCCCCTGGCCAACTACACCAACGAGATAATGGCCAGCCGTTTCTCCGACGTGATGTGGCTCATAGAGCAGGTCATGTGGAAGAGCTTTGACAAGCGTCTGGCCGGCTTTCTTCTGGAGGAATCGGCTTTGGAGGGCAGCCCGGTCTTGAAGACGACCCATGAGCTGATAGCGAATCACCTGGGCAGCGCCCGGGAGGTGGTCACCCGCATGCTCCGCTATTTTCAGAGCGAGGGCATGGTCAGGCTGAGCCGCGGCTCCATAGAGCTCACCAACTTCCGGGCTCTGGAAGAGCTCAGGGACAGCTGAGTTAAATAAAGGGCACCCGCTGCAATATCCATTTTTGCAGCGGGTGTCTTTTTATTGGTGCATCACAGCATTGCCAGTATCTGGTTTTTAGGTCTTGCACCCATAGCCTGGTTCACGATCTTCCCGTCCTTAAAGACTATCAGGGTGGGAATGCTCATGATTCCGAACTGTCTGGCAAGTTCCGGCTGCTCATCCACATTCACTTTGCAGACCTTTATGTCGCTGCGCTCCTGAGCGATCTCATCCAGCACGGGAGCGATCATACGGCAGGGGCCGCACCAGCTGGCCCAGAAATCCAGCAGCACGGGCTTGGAGCTGTTAATGACCTCCTGCTGAAAGCTGTTTTTATCAACATGAATCACAGACATTTTTTAGTCCTCCTGTCTCTTTGTTTTGTGGCTTTATTATACCCATTGCCCTCTGCCTTATCAGTGATAATGTCACATAAGGCGGCATTTTGATTTTATTCGGTCCTCAGGGCCTCCACGGGGTCTTTCTTTGCGGCAAGGCCCGAGGGGATGAGACCGGCGATAAAGGTGAGGAACACGCTGATTATCACGAGGATAACGCCGCCCGCCGCCGGGAGAGTGGAGTTTATGGCGGAGATACCCGTCAGGTCATGGATAATGACGTTGATGGGTATGTTCAGCAGCAGGGTGGCACCGATGCCGATGACGCCGGCGGTGAGACCGATTATAAAGGTCTCGGCGTTAAAGACCCGGGATACATCCCGCTTGGAGGCGCCTATGGCTCTGAGTATGCCGATCTCCTTGGTGCGCTCCAGAACACTGATGTAGGTGATGATGCCTATCATTATAGAGGACACCACCAGGGAGATAGCCACGAAGGCGATGAGCACATAGCTGATAACATTGATGATAGTGGTTATGGAGCTCATGAGCAGGGCCACCACATCGGTGTATTCTATCTGGTCTTCCTCTTCCACCTGATTGTTGTAATCCTCGATGGCGTCGGCGATGCCGTCCTTGTCCTCGAAGGTGGAGGCATAGAGATTGATGGTGCTGGGGCTGTCCAGGTCCACATAGCCCAGCTTCTTCAGGTTCTCCTCATAGCTGCCGGTGGAGTACACCGGGGGCATGGCGTGGTCGTAGAGCCAGATGTAGTCGTCCTCTTCCAGGCTGAGCATGGTGAAGTCTCTGGCCAGCTGGCTGTCGGAGAGATAACCGTACATTCTCTCCATCTGGGCGCCGTACTGCTCTTCTATCTGCTGGGCCATCATCTGCTCCATGTACTCGAAGAGGGTATCGTCGTCCATATCCTCCAGCATGGAGGCATAGCTGGGGTAGTAATCCAGTATCATATCCTCCAGGTCGGCCCTGGTAGTATCCTCCATCTGCTCGTCGATAAGGTCCTGAACATAGTCGTCCTCAGGTATGCTCATGAACTTCACGTAGAGATCGGCAAGCTGCTCGTCGTCTGCGGAATCGATGTAATCTCTGGCGGCCTGGGCCTTGCGGCTGTCGGTGAGGGCCTCATCATCCTTATCCAGGAAAGGCAGATCGCTGAAGACGTCGGTCTTCGGGTCGGCCAGCTGCTGCTTGACCAGGTCTTTCTGGGCAGCCTGCTCCACCACATATTCCACCAGCTCATGGGTGTAGCCTATGGAGCCGGTCATCATGGCGGACACGGCGTCATCATTCTGGCGGATTATGCCCACGATCTTTATCTCAAGCCCGTTGTTGAACAGGGTCCTGAGACCCAGGTCGTCCTCGGCCAGGTCCACATACTCCTCATCATCCTCGTCCCACTTATACTGGTCGGCTGGATAGATATAGCGGAAGGAGCGGCTGCATATATCCTCATAGCTCCAGCTCTCCACCTCGCTGGTGAGGTTCTCCTGGTCCATAAAAGCCTGCATATCGTCGGCCAGGGTGCTGTTGGACTTGAGTCCCAGGGCATAGAGCACCAGGTCGGAGACCTCGTTGTTCTTGTCCACCACCAGCACTACCTCATCGTATTTCTCCGGCCACTTTCCGTAGAGCACGTCGTACTGGCTTTTGACCATGGGGTTGACGGCCTCGCCGTTTTCACCCGGCAGCATCTCCTGCCAGACGTCCATAACGGAATACACCTGTCCGAAGGTGGAGAAATAGGAGCTGTAATCTCCGCCGAAAGTCTCGCTCATGGCGGTCTCCAGCAGAGTCACCACATCGGTCTTGACGATGTTGTCGTCCACATCCTTGGCATAGATATTCATGTCCAGGTCGTAGGAATACTGCACGGTGTTGACGAAGGGGGAAATCTGGTTGCCCGGGCTCTCCAGGTATTCCTTGAAGGCTTTGAGGTTATTGGTCTGGGTCTCGGCGGAGACCATGGAATTCATCATGTCGTACATGACTGTGCTGGAATAGACGGCGTCCTTATCGTGCTGGTTTTCCGCCGCCTGGGCCTGCACGCCCATCAGGGAGGTCATCATGCTGGTCATGTCCATGCTCTCGGCCTGGATTGTTATTGGGTAGCTGGCCAGGGTATCTTTCTGTACCTTGTCTATGTAGTTCTGGATACCGTTGGACAGGGACATTATCAGGGCGATGCCTATAATGCCTATGCTCCCGGCAAAGGCGGTGAGTATAGTGCGGGCCTTTTTGGTCATCAGGTTGTTGGTGGACAGGTTCAGGGCGGTGATAAAGCTCATGGAAGTCTTTTTGCCCAGGCTTCCCGCTTTTTCCCGGCCCTGGGAATCATAGGGGTCGCTGTCGTCCACGATCAGTCCGTCTTTGAGCTTGATTATGCGGCTGGCATAAGCGGAGGCCAGTTCCGGGTTGTGGGTGACCATTATGACCAGCTTGTCTTTGGATATGTCCTTGAGTATATCCATTATCTGCACCGAGGTCTCGGAGTCCAGAGCGCCGGTGGGCTCATCGGCCATGAGTATATCCGGGTCGTTCACCAGGGCACGGGCAATGGCCACTCTCTGCATCTGGCCGCCGGACATCTGGTTGGGCTTTTTGTTAAGCTGGTCTCCCAGCCCCACTTTTTCCAGGGCGGCTTTGGCTCTGGCCTTGCGCTCGGCGGCGCCCACGCCGGAGAGGGTAAGAGCCAGTTCCACGTTGGAAAGGACATTCTGGTGGGGTATCAGGTTATAGGACTGGAAAACGAAGCCGATGGAGTGGTTGCGGTAGGTGTCCCAATCTGCGTCGCTGAAATTTTTTGTAGAGCGCCCGTTGATTATCAGGTCGCCGGAGCTGTACTGGTCCAGTCCTCCGATAATATTCAGCAGCGTAGTCTTGCCGCAGCCGGAATGGCCCAGGATAGCCACGAATTCGCTCTCTCTGAACTCCAGATCGATGCCTTTCAAGGCATGGACGGCGGAATCGCCGACTATATAGTCTTTTTTGATCCCCTTGAGTTTAAGCATTTTTTCCCCTTCTGTGCTAAGTATTTATTGACATACAGATAAAACTGCGCTAGAATAATCAAGCTATTGATTTGCTTCCGTAGCTCAGCAGGATAGAGCATCCGCCTCCTAAGCGGAAGGTCGCGCGTTCGAATCGCGCCGGGAGTGCCATGCGGAGCCGCCGTGCTCGGAGGGGGACATCGGCTTTTGCCGGTGTCCTTTTTCTTTGACCTCGGTGCTGCGGCAACTTCTATGTATTTTATCACAGTTTTTTCTCTTTGTCCTGCTCCCCGCTAAATTTAATCAACCGTTCATAATTGGTCTTTGCTTTGCAATGACAGGAGGTCAAACATGAAAAACAAGAAAAAAGTTTCCAATATAGTCTCCTTCTGTTTAATATTGCTGCTCTCGGTAGCCGCGGGCATTTTCTGCGGCTATGCCATAGCGGACTATTCCGCCAAGCTCTCCGGCGGCCTGCTCGTGAAGCTGCTGCTGCTCGCCTCCGGGCTGCTGCTTATGGCCCTGGCATATTTGCTGCAGGTGCTCATCCATGAGGCGGGCCACCTGGTCTTCGGCCTCATCTCCGGCTACGAGTTTTTGTCCTACCGCATAGGCAGCTTCATGCTGGTAAAAGACTCCCAGGGCAAGCTGAGCATCAAGCGTTATTCCCTGGCGGGCACCGCCGGCCAGTGTCTCATGGCTCCCCCCGATTTTGAGGAAGACGGCTATCTGCCTGTTGGGCTTTACAATATGGGCGGAGTGCTGCTCAATGCCGTCACTGCAATGCTCTCCTTCTGGGCCTATTATCTCAGCGGCAAGACCGTGGTGCTGCCCATGTTCTTTCTCTGCCTGGGCATATTGGGCCTGAGCCAGGCCCTAATAAACGCCCTGCCCGTGGAGGTGAGCGGCATCCCCACCGATGGCCGCAACGCCCTGGCCCTGGGCAAAGACCAGAAGGCCCTGCGGGCTTTCTGGATACAGCTGAAGATAAACCAGTACAGCAGCCAGGGCCAGCGATACAGGGATATGCCCGAAGACTGGTTCAGCCTCTCCGGGGATGAGGCGAACTCCGGCCCTCTGAATTCCGCCCTTGCGGTGTTCAGAGCAAACCGCTTTATGGATATGCAACAGTTCCAGGATGCCTGGCAGCTAATCTCCCAGCTTCTGGAGGAGACGGCCCTTCCGGGCCTTTATCAAAACCTTTTGAAGGTGGACAGTCTCTATCTCCAGGCCCTTAAAGGCCAGGTCCCGCAGCCGGAAAAGTCCCTGGAAAAGTTTATGAAGGCGATGAAAAACTATCCCTCGGTCCTGCGCAGCCGCTGCGCCCTGGCTCTGGCCGCCGGAGACGGCGCCAAAGCCCTGGAATACCGGCGGCAGCTGGAAGCCCTCCGGCCGAGCTACCCCTTCTCCGGCGAGCTGGACTCGGAACTGGAACTGGTGGAGCTGGCTGAAAAGGCCCTCTCCCTGCCCGTCCAGTGAGCGGAGCTCCACGGGCGGAGCGAAGTTCCCTCCCGGCAGAGCCCCGTTCCCACGGTATCTTTCCCGTCCGGCTCCGCCGCGGCTTTCCCATATGCGGCTTGCCCGTATGAAGGTTCCTCCATCTGCGGTTCCCACTTCTGCGGCTTGCCCCATATGCGGCTTTCCCCCATATTATTACAGCCGGTACATCTCATGTACCGGCTTTTATTTAAAAGGTAAATGTTTACATAATATATTAAATAATTAATTTACGTAAACTGATTTGGTAATAATTTTGCATTGCCCCGCCGGGAGACTTTGTGTAAAATCATAGGCGAGGTGATGCCCAATGAAACTGAGGGCAATAATCGTCAGGATGCTGGGCATGTGTCCCATGGCCTGGTACATATTCAAGCGCAGCCTGCAGCTGTCTGTTTTTCTCATGCTCTGCGCCTTTGCCCTGCTGGTGGAGTGGGGCGGCAGCATAATGGTCAGGTACGAGCTGTACCAGACCGCCGTCTCTCTCATGGAGACCACCCAGGCCATACTGCTCATCGGGGTCCTGGCCTCGGTGTGCATAGAGGATTTTCACGGCTGAAGCTCCATAAACTCTTCCCGGCTCATTATGGCGTTGAGCACATCCAGCAGTCCCTGGGAACTGAGACGCTCCGGCAGCTCCAGCTTTTTCAGCAGCTCTTTTCTCCGTGCGCCGCTGTTCTCTCCGCCCAGGAGCCCCTTTTTATACAGGTCCGCCTTGCTTATCCCGGCCCGGTCTCCCGGCTGCGCCGGGTCTTCAAAGGTCGCTCCCGAGCGTCTCAGGGCCTCCAGGAGCACCTGGGGCTTCATCCCCTCCACTCCCAGCTTCCCCTCCCGGGAGGGGGCTGTCTTCCGCCGCTCCTTGCCGTGTATATCGGGGATATAGGCATGCTTGATAAGCTCCGGGGCAATGCAGCTTTTGAGATGGTTTCTTATCATAAAGCCCGCGCCGTCGGAGTCTGTCATTATGATCAGTCCCCGGCTCTCCGCCAGCTTTTTCAGCAGGCTCCGCTTCTCCCTGTCGTTGAAGATGCCGAAGCCCCCGGTCTCTATTATCACCGCATCCACCACCTGGCTCAGGGCGTTCTTGTCATAACGTCCTTCCACCACGATGACCTCTTTAATTCTCTCCATTCAGTTCCCCTGCCGCTATACGCAGCACGGCCTCCTTCAGCAGTTCCCTTTCATTCTGGGAGCTGCTTTTCATTTTATAATCCGTCTCTGCACACAGCTCCACAGCTTTTGCAAGCTGGGGCAAAGTAAAGCCCCGGGCGGCGTTTATCAGCTTCCTTGCTGCGTAGTCGGACTTGACAGCGCAGTCCTCCATGAGGAACTTTGCGCCCAGCCCCTTGTCGATGGCCAGACGGGCGGCATAGAGCCTGCGCATCTGCATGCCCAGCATGGCCGTCATGGCGATGGGCTCGTTGTTCTTGTCCGCCAGCAGCTCCGCCAGCACGGCCAGGGCGCTGTTGTATTTCTTCTGGGCAATTAGCTCCGTCATGTCGAATATCACCGCTTCCGGGACGTGGTTGGCCACAGCCTCCACATCTGCTGCCGTCACCTTGTCCCCCTTGGCGTAAGCGGCGACCTTTTCTATCTCGGGAATGAGGCCGCTCATCAGCTCGCCGCTGATGAAGATCAGGCGCTGAGCCGCATCCAGCTCTATCCCCTTCCCCGCTGCGGCAAAGCGCCGAACCAGCCAATCCGTGAGCTGTCCCTGGGACTGGTTGGTGAATTTAAGCTCCTTGGCGTTCTGGCGCAGGGCCTTTACGCTTTTAAGCCTGCCGTCGGGCTCATACTTCGCCCCCAGGACGAAAACCACCACGCAGTAGTCAGGCACATCCCTGAGCAGCTTCTCCAGGGCCTCGCCGTCCTTTAGCCTGTTGATATCGATATCCCTCAGCTCGATGAAACTGCGCTCCGTCATAAAGGGCAGGGAGTCCATAGCCTGGCGCAGGCTGTCCATATCCAGCTCCGGGCCGTCCATCCTGTGATAGCTGAAGCTGTCCTCCCCCTCGGGCAGACATATCCTTTTAAGCTCCGCCAGGTACTGCTCCCTCAGATAGTCCTCGGGCCCCCAGAGCAGATAGCTCCTGGCCGGGCCCTGCTGCTTCAGTTCCCTTACAGCGGCAATATAATTCAGTTTTTCATCGTTTTTCCCGTACTTTTTAGCCAATTCAGTTTCTCCCGTTATTCGGATATGCGTATCTCCACGGTACCGTCCAGGTCGGTCCTGTACACATTATACCCGCAAAGTTTCAGGCGTTCAAGTGTTTCATCCGCCGGGCAGTCCTGGTAGTTGAAGCCCAGGCTCACAATGGCATCCTCCCCGTCCAGGGCCTCAAGGAAGCTGCGGGAGCAGGAGTTTTCACAGCCATGGCTGCCTGCGACCAGCAGCCGGATCTCCCGGCCCCGGCAGGCCGGTGCCAGCCTCGCCTCTTCCTCTCCGCCCTCCCCGGTCACCAGCGCCCTGTAGCCGCCGATATCCAGCACCACCGACAGGCTGCGCCCCCAGCTCTCAGTCTGTCCGGCCAGAAGCTCCAGTTCAATGGCGCCCAGGTCGATACGGGTGTCGGAATCTATGTACTCCGGCTCCAGAGCCTGCTCCTGGGCTGCGGAGAGTATCTCATCCATCAGTTCCCCGCCGCCTCTGGACCGGGGCAGCAGTATACGCTCCACCTCCACCATCTCCAGCAGCATTGGCACCCCGCCGGCAAATTCCTCGCTGAGCTTGGGTATCACAAGCATGTCCACCTTGTACCGCCCGCGGCTTATAAGGTATTGCCCCGCCAGCTCCCCGGCGTCATCCAGCCGGTACAGATTTCCGCAGCCCACCGCCACGGTGCAGTTATCTCCCAAAGCAAGGGTACACAGGCCCTGCCCCACATCTACGACCGCCAGAGTGTCCCGGCCCCGGTTGTAGTCATAGTTTACATAACATAGAATCCCGGTAAGACTGAGCAGGCTCAGTACCGACGGCAGGCCAATGCGCAGCCAGAACTTCCGTTTAAGATGGGCGCAGAGTATGAACAGGGCGTAGCAGCCCAGCAGCCAGCCCACCAGCAGTCGGTTTTCCAGGTAGAGAGCGGCCACCGGCGAGGCGGAGACCAGGCCGGCCACCAGAAAGACATAGCGGGCCAGCCAGGAGCAGAGCCAGGCGGTCGCATATCCCAGCCAGGGCAGTAGGGACAGGGCGCAGGCGGTCCAGCCCAGACCGAAGCAGAGGGACACCGCCCACAGCCCGGCGATATTGCTGAGCACCGCCATGGCCGGGATATACCCGAAATGCAGGGCGGTGAGGGGCGTGGTGAATACCATGACGCCCAGAGAGCTGGCCACATTTGCCGCGGCATATTTTCCCAGCCGCCGCCTGAGAAGTCCGGGGAATCTGACTGCGAAGAAGCGGTATATCCTGCCTGCAAAGCAGAAGATACCCGCCACGGCGGCAAAGGACAGCTGCAGGCTGATGCTGGCGGCGGAAAAGGGGTTTTCCAAAAGGATAAGGGCCAGAGCAAAAGCCAGGGAGCTGGGCGGGTCGTTCTCCCGGCGCAGCAGCGGGGCAGTCAGCTGGAAGCTCTGCATTATACCGGCCCGTACCGCCGAGGGGCTTGCCCCGGTGACCAGCACGAAAAGCCATATCAGCAGCAGGCAGAGCAGGGAGCTGCGCTTTCCCGCACCCAGGAGCATACGCAGCAGCCCCACCAAAAAGGCCACGTGCATCCCCGACACCGCAACGATATGCATGAAGCTGGCCCTGGTGAGCGCCAGATGGAGGCCCTGGTCCTCATACAGCAGGCTCTTGTCTCCAAGAAGCAGGGCCTGCATGAAATGGGCGGTGTCCTCAGGGAAGATCTCGTTTATCCTTTCGGTCAGGCCGCGGCTGAGCCTCAGGATGAAATAGCCTCTCCCCTGTCCCTCCTCCAGTTTGATTCCGCCCTCGGCACTTATCTTCAGATATATCCCCCGGCTGTAATAGTTATCGTAGCTCTCGCCATATACGGTGTCGGCTCTTTTTACCGTGCCGGTAAAGCTGATGCGCTGGCCGGGCCTGAGCTCGGCACAGCTGATGTCGTTGTCATAGACAATGGCCTTCAGCCCCGGCAGCTCATCTCCCAGGAGCTTCACCTCCAGCCGGCAGTAGTCCTCATATACCACAGGGTAAGCTGTCAGCTCGGCATAAATTTCATGGCTCTCCCCGTTATAGGACAGGGTCTTTCCCACGGTGCGGCTGTAATGGAACTGATAGGCCAGTATACCCACGGAGAAAGCCAGGAGCACAATGACCCCCGGCCGCAGCCAGCGGCTGCCCGGCAGAAGCAGCAGGGCGGCCAGAAAGGCGGAAAGCACGGCGGCATATATCAGCAGCTCCTGGCCGAGGATGTAATTGGCCGCGAAAATGGCGGCAGAAAAGCCGCAGGCCGCCAGTGCCAGCTTTCTTACGCCCATTCTGCCCCTCCTTTCCTCCGTCCTCTTGTCCCTCTGTTCTGTTATTATGTAAACTTCTCCCGGTACAAAATCCAAGCCCTGCCAAAACTTCAAACCCCAATGTGTGCAACTGCCAAACCGGGCGTGGCTCTCTATCTGCCCCGGGTGTGGTTTTAAATCCGCCTCTGGCATGAACCAAGGGCCGGGCCGGATATGGCCCTCAGGGCCGAGTCGGGCATGATCCCATGGCCGCCCCAGGCCCGGCCCCAGGGTCGGGCCGGATATAAACGCCGGCTTGGGCAAAAAAACCGCAGGGCGGAACCAGTCCGCCCTGCGGTGACAAAATCATATCATCTTGTCGGCCATTTTCACGCCGCCGAGAATGTGGAAATGCAGATGCATGACGGTCTGTCCCCCGTCCTCTCCGCAGTTGCTGATGACCCGGTAGCCCTTGTCCAGGCCCTCGGCCTTGGCTATCTTCGCCACCGCCTCAAGGCACTTGGCGGCATAGAGGGAGTTGCTCTCATCCAGCTGGGCCACAGAGGCTATGTGCTCCTTTGGCACCACCAGGATATGGACGGGAGCCTGGGGATTGATATCCCGGAAGGCGTAGACATACTCGTCCTCATAGACCTTGGCGCTGGGTATTTCCCCGGCAATTATTTTGCAGAACAGGCAATTGTCATCTCTCATGTTCTTACCTCCAGTTCAAATTTTTTCTTTTACAAAGCTCTCCACAGCGGCCAGAGCCTCGTCCAGCTTGCTCAGATCGTTGCCGCCGCCCATGGCGGAATCGGGCTTACCGCCGCCCTTGCCTCCGGCGATGGCCGTGATATTCTTTATGATGTCGCCGGCTTTCAGGCCCTTGGCCACGGCCTCCTTACCGCAGACGCACTGGAAGCTGATCTTGTCCCCGTTGACGGCGGCGATGACCGCCACCACGGCTCCGTCCTTATCTCTCAGCACGTCGCCCATCTTTCTCAGGGTGTTGGCGTCGCAGCAGCCCTGCTTGCAGGTGACAACATGGACTCCGCCGATGTCCGCCGCCTTTTTCAGCAGCTCTTCGGCGCCGCCGGCGGACTCTTTGGCCTTGTACTGCTCGATGAGGCGCTTTGCCTCTTTCAGCTCGTTGGCCTGCTGTTCCAGCTTCTGGAGTATATCCCCGCTGCCGGTCTTCAGCATGGCGGCGATGGCGGAGAGCTCATCCAGGCTGCTGTGCATATCCTCCAGGGTGCGCTCTCCTGTGCTGGCCTCAATGCGCCGCACGCCGGAGGCCACGGAGCCCTCGGAGATTATGTGGAAGGCGCCCGCCTTGGCGGTATTGCTCAGGTGGGTGCCGCCGCAGAGCTCAACGCTGCAGCCGCCCATGTCCACCACTCTGACCACCTGGCCGTACTTCTCACCGAATAAGGCGGTGGCTCCGCTGTTTCTGGCCTCCTCCAGGCTCATCTCCTTGACGTTTATATCGTAGCCGTGGAGAATGGTCTCGTTCACCATATGCTCCACCTCCTGGAGCTGCTGGGGGGTGACGGCGGAGAAATGGGTGAAGTCAAAGCGGAGGAAGTCCGGCTCCACCAGGGAGCCTGCCTGATGCACATGGTCACCCAGGACTTTTCTCAGGGCGCTGTGGAGCAGGTGGGTGGCGCTGTGAGCCCGGCCTATGGCCTCACGGCGCTGCCGGTCGTAGCTGACCGCCACTTCGTCCCCCAGCTTCACGCAGCCGGACTTGACTGTGCCGTAGTGCATGATCTTGCCGCCCTTGTTCTTCTGGACGTTGTTCACCTGGAAGACAAAGTCCCCGGCGCTGATGCTGCCGTGGTCGGCCACCTGGCCGCCCATCTCGGCGTACATCACAGTCTTGTCCAGCACCAGGATGGCCTCGGCACCCTGGGAGACGGCCTCTCTGGCCTCGCCCTCGGCAACTATTGCCAGGACCTTGGCCTTGCAGCTGTCATTATCATAACCTACAAACTCGGTATCCGCAATACCTTTGCCGAATTCTATACCGGCCCAGCCCAGATCGCCCAGGGCCTCCCTGGCCTTGCGGGCACGGACACGCTGCTCCTCCATGAGTTCCTTGAAAGCGGCCTGGTCCACCTCCATGCCCTCGTCGGCGCACATCTCTATGGTCAGGTCTATGGGGAAACCGTAGGTATCATAGAGCTTGAAAGTGTCTGCTCCGGAGAAGACTGTCTCGCCCTTGGCCTTGTGCTCAGCCATCAGCTCCTCAAAGATGTGCATGCCGGCGTCTATGGTACGGGCAAAGTTCTCCTCCTCGGTCTTGATGACCTTGGTGATATAGCTCTGCTTCTCCCGCAGCTCCGGGTACTGGCACTCGTTTTCATGGACAACGGTGTCTATGACCTGGTAGAGGAAGGGCTCGTTGACGCCCAGGAGTTTCCCGTGGCGGGCAGCCCGGCGCAGCAGGCGGCGCAGCACATAGCCCCGGCCCTCGTTGGAGGGCAGCACCCCGTCGCAGATCATGAAGGTGGCGGAGCGGATGTGGTCGGTGATGACCCGCAGGGACACGTCCATCTTCTCGCTCTTGCCGTAGTAGGCGTGGGTGAGCTGGCTGACCTTGTTGGTGATGTTCATGACGGTATCCACGTCGAAGAGGGAGTTTACCCCCTGGCACACCACGGCCAGGCGCTCCAGGCCCATGCCGGTATCGATATTCTTCTGCTTGAGCTCGGTATAATGGCCCTCGCCGTCGTTATCGAACTGGGAGAAGACGTTGTTCCAGACCTCCATGTAGCGGTCGCAGTCGCAGCCCACGGTGCAGTCCGGTTTGCCGCAGCCGTACTCCTCGCCCCGGTCGTAGTATATCTCGGAGCAGGGCCCGCAGGGGCCGGCGCCGTGCTCCCAGAAGTTGTCCTCCTTGCCGAAGCGGAAGATGCGCTGGGCAGGGATACCGATGTCCTTGTTCCATATCTCAAAGGCCTCGTCGTCATCCACATAGATGGAGGGGTAGAGCCGGTCCGGGTCTATGCCCACCCACTTGGGAGAGGTGAGGAACTCCCAGCTCCACTCTATGGCCTCCTTCTTGAAATAGTCCCCAAAGGAGAAGTTGCCCAGCATCTCAAAGTAGGTGCCGTGGCGGGCGGTCTTGCCGATGTTCTCGATATCGCCGGTGCGTATGCACTTCTGGCAGGTGCAGACCCTGTGGCAGGGGGGCTCCTGCTCGCCCTTGAAATAGGGCTTCATGGGGGCCATGCCGGAATTTATCAGCAGCAGGCTGGCGTCATTCTGAGGTATAAGGGAGAAGCTGGGCAGACGCAGATGGCCCTTGCTCTCAAAGAAGCTGAGGAACATCTCCCGCAGCTGATTCAGACCGAATTTTTCCATTTCTCTTTTCCTCCATAATAAAACTGAATTTACCCCGGGCGGGAAAAAAATAAACCTCCGCCCCGGACAGGGGCGAAGGTATGTTCGCGGTACCACCCTGATTTGCCGCAATGCGGCATCTCTCATGCCTTTAACGCAGACTTACGCCCCGGTCATCCCGGGGAGGCTCGGAAGTGGCTGCCGGTCTGGGACACAGGGCCTTTCAGCATACGGCCCCTCTCTGTGGTGCGCCATATTCCGGCTGGTTTCGTCACAGCCAAAATCACTTCTGTAATTCTATCACAAGAACTGGGATTGTCAAGCCTTTACCTGTATTTTCTCACTATGGAGAGACGGGGCGCAGGACAGGGCAAAGCCATATGTATCTCCATCATGGGGTGGCGGGTGTCCTCTATCTCCTCCCCTTCGGCGTTATACATATGCTCGGCTTTGAACTTCACCGGCCTTATATCCGGGCCTATAAGCTCAAGCTCGTCCCCTTTATAGAACTTGTTGCGCTGGCTGAGGACCGCATTGCCCTCCCCGTCGCAGCTTTCCACCACGGCGGCCACGTCCGCCAGGCTGGAATAGCTGGCCTGGGAATAGTGCTGGCCGGGATAGCCGTAATAGAAGCCGGTGCAGTAGGGCCGGTGGCTGAGCTTCTCAGTCTCCTCCACCCAGAGCCGGTCCAGCTTCTCCCCCTTCACGGCAGCGTTAATGGCATGGCGGTAAGCATTGGTGACGATGGCGGCATAGTAGGCGGATTTCATCCGTCCCTCTATTTTGAAGCTGCTGATCCCCGCATCTATCAGCTCCGGCATGTGCTCTATCATGCACATGTCCCGGGAGTTCATGATGTAGGTGCCCTCTTTGTCCTCCCCTATGGGGAAATACTCCCCGGGCCGGGTCTCCTCCATAAGGCTGTATTTCCAGCGGCAGGGCTGGGCGCACTCCCCCCGGTTGGCGTCCCTGCCGGTGAGGTAGTTGGACAGCAGGCAGCGGCCGGAGAAGGACACGCACATGGCCCCGTGGACAAAGGCCTCCAGCTTCAGCTCCTTCGGCGTGTTGGCCCTTATCTTCCGTATATCCTCCATGGATGTCTCCCGGGCCAGGACCACCGTGTCCGCCCCCATGTCGTACAAGGCGCAGGCAGTGGCGCTGTTGATGACCCCCAGCTGAGTGCTCACATGGAGCTTTGCATGGGGCGCATGCCTCTTGGCCAGCTCCATAACTCCCAGGTCGGCGATAATGAGCCCGTCCACTTCCAGGCTCTCCAGCCATTCCAGATAGCCGGGCAGCCGCTTCAGCTCCTCCTCCCTGGGCAGGGTATTGCAGGTGACATAGACATGACGGCCCAGGCCGTGGCACATGGCCACGGCCTTTTCCATCTCTTCGCTGTTAAAGTTTCCGGCTGAGGCCCTCATGCCGAATTCGGTGCCCGCCAGATACACGGCGTCGGCTCCGTAGCAAAGGGCCATTTCCAGCCGCTCCATATCCCCGGCCGGGGACAGGAGCTCCAAGTCCTTACGAGTAGTCCTGAGTTGCGACAAAGTTATTAAACTCCGTTTCGTTGGTGAAGAATCTGTGTTCACCGGTGGCGGTGTCCAGAGCATAGTAGTAATAGCCGGTGCTCTCCGGGTTCAGGGCGGCAGTGATGGAGGCCATGCCCGGGTTGCATATGGGTGTTGGGGGCAAGCCGGTGCGGATACGGGTGTTGTAGGGGCTGTCAGTCTGGAGCATCTCGGCGGTGGGCGCCCCCTCATGGTCCGGGTATTCGTAGAGGACGGAGGCGTCTATGCCCAGCTGCATCCCCGCATAGATACGGTTATATATGACCGAGGCTATAAGGGCACGTTCGGCGTCATTGGCCGCCTCCTTCTCGATAAGAGAGGCCACATTGACTATCTCCCGCATGGACATGTTCATGTCGGAAGCCTGCTTGAGCATGTCTGCGGTCTGCTTGTAGTAGAAGGTCTCAAGCATCTTGTTGATGGCGCTGGAAGCCTGCATGCCCACATAGAACTCATAGGTGTCCGGGAAGAGGAAGCCCTCCAGACGGGTAGCGTCGCCCTCCTCCATGCCCTCCAGGAAGCTGTAATTGAACTTGTCGTTTGCGGCCGATTCCATCAGCTCATCATAGGAGCAGACGTTCATCTCCTCCAGGCGCTGGAATATCTGGCGCATGGTGAAGCCCTCCGGCAAGGTCACGTCCACGGTGACTGTGGAGGCGGAGCCCGCCCGCATATTCTGGATAAGGGCACGGTAGTCAAATGTGGATTTCAGCTCATACTCTCCGGGGCTGACCTTTTCGCTGGCTGTGGATATCTTGCAGAAGACATTGAAAAGCCACTTGTATTCTATAAGCCCGGCCTCTTTCAGAGCGTCGGTGACATAGTCCATATCCGCGTAGGTGACTCTCTCGGTGCCGGTCTTGTTGCCCTCCTCGTCATAGGTGTCCACCGTCTCGGAGCTGAAGATGGACATGGGCAGGGTGACTACGGCGGTGAACTCATCCTTGTTCAGGGCCAGCATATCGCTGGCAGCCATCCAGGCCAGGCAGGCAAGGACCACGCTGACGCAGGCGATGAACACGAAATACATTATCCCTCCCATGCAGCCGGAGTGATATTCATGGCTCTGGCGCACAGGGTGATAATCCCGCTCCGACTCCTCGTCCCCGGTATAGTTGCTGGGGCCGTGGCCGGAGTCGTCGGTGAGGAGCTTGTCCATAGCCTTCACGGGCGAGCGCAGCTCCTTGAGTGTTTCCTTAACAGCCCGCTTCTTTTTGGGTTTTGTCTTTTCCGTCTCTTTCTTTTCGGCCTGGTCTTCGCTGTTTATGGCCTTGTCGTGGATACGGAATATCTCATTTATCTTGTCAATATCGCCTGGCATAGTGTTCTCCATTCTGCCGCCTGTATCTGGGACACGGCCCTCCCTGCGGCAAGGGAAAGGGCCGGACTGAATTCCGGGTTTTTTATCCCTGCCCCGGTTTTTGAAGTAGCACCGGGGCGGAAAGCTGCATATTATGGCACGAGCGCTGGGGGAGATTCCCCTGCCGCCATTACACAGTTTCCGGGATATACCGCCGCCGTCCGTGCGCCCCGGCGGTCAAAATCAAAAACATGGCACGGAGAAAGGGTTCAAATATGTTCTGCAACAACTGTAACAGCTCTATCTGGCTCATCATCCTCATAATCATCCTCTTCGGCTGCGGATGCGGCAACAACTGCGGATGCGGCTGCGACAGCGGCAACAGCTGCAACAACAACTGCGGCTGCGGCTGCTGAGCTTCTCTACGGAGCATCGAAAGATGCTCCTTTTTCTTTTTCAGCCCAGCCCCAGCTCCCTGAGGATTATCCTGAATATCTCCAGATTCTTCTCGTCCACATCCCGTTCCCGGCCGTCTTTCAGATAATCTATTTTTATCCAGCCGTAATAGTCCGCCGCCTTTCTGGCGGTCTCCAGGCAGCGGCGGAGATACTCCGCATCCTTTTCGTGGATGTCGGCGCTGGTGTGGGTGTTCTGCTGGCGGCGGGCCATGCGGCTCATGGAGGTCTCCACGTCCACGTCCAGATATATTACCAGGTCCGGCTTGGGCAGGCCCATCTTTACATATTCCAGGTCGTAGAGCCACTGGAAAAACTCAGGCAATTCCGACCCCGGCAGCTTGGAGCCCTGATGGACGGCGTTGGATGTGGTGTAGCGGTCGGAGAGTATGAGTCCTCCGCTCTCGTACACCTTGCCCCAGTCCTCCCTGTAGGAGGCAAAACGGTCCACCGCGTAAAAGGTAGAGGCGGCATAGGGGTTCACATCCCCCGGACGGCTGCCGAACTGTCCCGACAGGTACATGCGGATAAGGGCGCTGCTGTCCTTATCGTATCTGGGGAACACTATATGATTATAGTCTATATTGCTGTTTTCCATTCTGGCGCAGAGACGGCGGTATTGGGCGGACTTGCCGCTGCCGTCTATGCCCTCCAGCACTATCAGTTTACCCTTGCTCACTTTAGCTCCTTGGCCGGTCACACCCTGCTGAACACTTCGCCTATCTTCTCATGGATTATAAGGTCCGCATAGCTGTCATAGGGTGTCTCACTGAGATTTATCAGCACCAGCTTGTTTCCTCTGTAGTAATTTATAAGTCCCGCCGCGGGATATACGTTAAGGGAGGTCCCGCCGATGATAAGTATATCCGCATTGCGGATATAGGCTATGGACCGGCGGAGTATGTCCTCGTCCAGGGCTTCCTCGTAGAGGACGATATCAGGCCGGATCACCCCGCCGCAGGAGCATCTGGGCACTCCCGTGCCCTTGTTCATCTGCTCTGCAGGATAGGGCCTGCGGCAGCGGGAACAGTAGGCTCTGAGTATACTGCCGTGGAGCTCCAGGACGTTTTTGCTGCCGGCTGCCTGGTGCAGCCCGTCTATGTTCTGGGTTATCACCGCCTTGAGCTTGCCCTCCTGCTCCAGCTGGGCCAGGCGCAGATGGGCCCGGTTGGGCTTCACCCCGTCTATCACCAGTTTCTCCCGATGGAAGCGGTAGTACTCCTCCGGGTCACGCTCAAAAAAACTGTGGCTCAAAATGGTCTCCGGCGGGTATTTCCACTTCTGGTTATACAGGCCGTCCACGCTGCGGAAGTCCGGGATGCCGCTCTCGGTACTCACCCCGGCGCCGCCGAAAAACACGATGTTGTCGCTTTCCGCTATCATTTCCCTGAGCTTTGCTATCTTGTCTTCCACGCCTGTCACCGCCTTTTAAAGTATATCAGCTTTTGTATTATATACGAACAATATGAACTTTTCAATTATTTACATATATTCCGGCAAGACTTTTGCCGCAAGTTCAGCCAGCTCCCGGCGGCAGCAGTCTCTCAGCTGCTCCATGTCCCGGCCCTCCGGGCCGCAGGCATAGTATGCGCTGATGCCCTCCTTGAGGCACAGCTCAGCCCCCTTGCCCAGGCAACCTGCCAGAGCTATGCAGGGCACGCCCTTGGCCTTTGCCCGGCGGGACACTCCTACCGGAACCTTCCCGGCCATGCTCTGGCCGTCCAGCCTGCCCTCCCCGGTTATAACCAGCTCCGCCGTGTCCAGCATTTCGTCAAAGCCCACACTGTCCAACAGCAGCTCAATGCCCGGGGTCAGTTCCCCGTCAAGGAAGGCCAGCACTCCGGCCCCCAGTCCTCCGGCGGCTCCTGCCCCCGGAACTTCGGCTACATCTTTGCCCAGGTCCCATTCTATCACCCGGGCAAAATGGGCCATGGCCCCGTCGTGGGGGACTATCTGTTCCGGCTTCAGGCCCTTCTGGGGGCCGAACACGGCGGCGGCTCCCCGCTCACCGCAGAGGGGATTGTCCACGTCGCAGGCGGCCCGGACCTGAAGCTCCGGTCTGTGCTCCGGTGGCAATATCTTTTCCACCTTCCACAGGTTCCCGGCCATGGGCGCTATATCCCCGCCGTCGGCGTCTAAGAAACGATAGCCCAAAGCTGCCGCCATGCCTATGCCGCAGTCGTTGGTGGCGCTGCCGCCAAGGCCCAGCAGCAGCTTCCCGCAGCCCAGAGCGGCGATGTGCTCAATCAGCTCCCCCACTCCGTAGGTGGTGGCAGTGAGAGGCTCCAATTCCCCGCCCATCAAAGGCAGACCGGCGCAGGCGGCCATCTCCGCAACGGCGCTGCCGTCAGGGAGGATGCAGTACTCGGCCTCTACCGGTCCGCCCTTGGGCCCGGTTACGGTAAGGCTGCGTCTCTCCCCGCCGATAAGGGAGAGATAGGAGGCGCACATGCCCTCGCCTCCGTCGGACATGGGGATGCACAATATCTCCGCCTCAGGGCAGAGCTTCTTTGCTTCCCCGGCTATGATATTGCAGACCTCTCTAGCCTCCAGAGTGCCTTTGAATGAATCCGGTGCAATTACTATCCTTTTCATAACAGCCCCCTTTTCCACAAAAGGCAGGCGGATGGTTTATCTGCCTGCCTTGATTTTCAGTTCCTTTCCCTCAGCCGTGCCCGGATCGCCCCGGCGGCAGACTCCAGCTGCTCCATGAGCAGCTCATTCTCCCGGCGGGTGACGAAACGATAGGTCTCGTCGCTGCAATATGAGGCCATGTCCAGGATGAAATCCCGGGCGCAGGAGGCAGATGCCACGGCAAGTTCCGTGCTCTCCGCCAGGTAGTGGGCGGCCTCCCCGGGGCACAGGGCGCAGAGTTCCTCCGTGAGCTCCAGGAGCTTTCCCATCATGTTCACGATCTCGGCGCATATGGCGGAAGCGGGCTGCCTGGCCGCTTCAATGGCCCTGGGCTCTCCCTCTTTTAAGGCCCGGTTCAAAGGGCCCCGGCACTTCACATCCTCGTCGATGAGGTGGACCATGTAGTTTCTCAGTATCTCCCCGTTGCGGCAGATGTAGTCCAGGCGCTCATTGCCCTTCATGGTCTTCGCGGCGGCCGCCGCCCCACGGCACATGAGGGCTGCCGCTATGGACGCTGCTGCGGCAGCTCCGCTGCCGGTCTCCAGGCGGCTGTCCGGGTCGGCAAGGGCCTGGCTCAGTTCCTCCATGGTCTTCTTTTTATATACTTCCACAAGTATCTTTTCCGCCACGGTGAGACTCCTTTCTCAATCCCGGTTGAATTCCCTCAGGACCAGGCCCTCGTTCTTCTGCAATGCCCAGTTTATGCACCACTCGGAGGTGAACAGCAGCAGGTCGTTGCCCTTGAAGTCCTGGACCCATTTTGTATCGCTGGTGAGGTTCAGCTCGTTTATCTTCACATTCTCGCTGTCCACCCAGCGCACCAGCTCATAGGGCATGGCCCGGCGGCGCACGTCCACGCCGTACTCGGTTTTCAGCCGGTACTCCAGCACCTCGAACTGCAGCACGCCCACGACCCCCACGATGACCTCCTCCACGCCGGTGAAGGGCTCGTGGAAGATCTGGATGGCGCCCTCCTGGGCTATCTGGGTGATGCCCTTTTCAAACTGCTTGCGCTTCATGGTGTCAATGCGCTCCACGGCGGCAAAGTGCTCGGGAGCAAAGGTGGGTATGCCCTCAAAACAGACGTTCATGCCCTTTTCGCATATGGTGTCCCCTATGGAGAAGATGCCCGGGTCAAACACGCCTATGATGTCCCCGGCGTAGGCCTCGTCAATAATGGTGCGGTCCTGGGCCATGAGCTGCTGGGGCTGGGCCAGGCGCAGGACCTTCCCGCCCTGGACGTGGTAATACTCCTTGTCCCGCTGGAAGCGGCCGGAGCAGATGCGCATGAATGCTATCCTGTCCCGGTGGGCCTTGTTCATGTTGGCCTGTATCTTGAATACAAAGGCGGAGAAGCCCGGGTCGGTGGGTTCCACTATGTCATCCCCGGATATCCTGGCCAGGGGCGGCATGGTCATTTTCAGGAAGCTCTCCAGGAAGGGCTCCACGCCGAAGTTGTTCAGGGCCGAGCCGAAGAACACCGGGCTGAGTCTTCCCTTGCGCACCTCGTTGATGTCAAAGTCATAGCCCGCTCCGTCCAGCAGCTCAATGTCGTCGGACAGGGTCTGGCGCAGCCGGGGACCGATGAGCTCGTCCAGCTTCTCCGTCTCGTCAAGGCGGCACTCTATGGCCTTTATCCGGCTCTGGCCCCGGTGAAATTCGTTGAAGGCCAGTATCTCCTGCTTCTCCCGGTCATACACGCCCTTGAACTCCTGGCCGCAGCCTATGGGCCAGTTCATGGGGTAGGTGCCGATGCCGAACTCGTTTTCCAGCTGCTCCATCAGATCATAGGGGCTGCGGGCCTCCCGGTCCAGCTTGTTGATAAAGGTAAAGATGGGGATATGGCGCATGGCGCATATCTTGAAGAGCTTTCTGGTCTGGGGCTCTATGCCCTTGGCGGCGTCGATGACCATCACCGCCGAGTCCGCCGCCATAAGGGTGCGGTAGGTATCCTCGGAGAAGTCCTGGTGTCCCGGAGTGTCCAGGATGTTTATACAATAGCCCTCGTACTCAAACTGCATGACGGAGGAGGTTATGGATATACCTCTCTGCTTTTCCAGCTCCATCCAGTCGGAGACCGCATGGCGGGCGGTGGCCTTGCCCTTTACGGAGCCGGCCAGCTGTATGGCCCCGCCGTAGAGCAGCAGCTTTTCCGTCAGGGTGGTCTTACCGGCGTCCGGGTGGGATATGATGGCGAAAGTCCTCCGCCGCTCTATCTCTTTTACTAAATCTGGCATAATCTTCTTCCTTCAAATAATCTAACCGTGATATTATATATGTTAGGCACCGAAAAGTAAAGGGTTTATTGCCTCCGTTATCCTGGCTATGTTCTCGTCGGAATACTCTATCTCCGAGGAATAGAGGCGCACAAGCTCCGTAAGCTCTCCCTCGCTCTGCTCCAGGGCGGAGATGAGGCGCAGGCTCAGGATACAAAACTGCAAAAGCAGCGCCGCCTCCCGGCGGTTTTCGGCGGAGGCAAAGTGGCGGTAGATAAAATATTGCAGCAGCCGGGTGTGGGCCGTGTCCCCGGGCAGCTCCCCGTCCGCAGGCCCAAGGTTCTCCAGAGCCGCCGTCCAGGTCTCGTCCAGGCGCTCCAGGCCCAGGTAAAAGTCCCGCCAGTATGCCATGTCGAAACTCAGAGGCTCCATGTCCATCAGGGCGCAGCAGCGGCTTATCCGCTCTTTCATAGGGATGGCAGTATCAGACAGGATGTCCAGGAGCTGTCGCCGAAGGGCGATGAGCTCCGGCTCTTCATCCTCAAGCTCCCCCTCTGTCTCGTATATGAGCTTCAGGGGCTTCTCCCCTGTGAGCAGAAGCCTCGCCGCCTCTTCACAGCAGAGGCCCAGGCCCGCCTCCTGCCTCCGGGGGAATTCGTTATAAAATCTGGGGTGCTCCCGGCAGATGTCGCAGAGCGCGTCCTCCCCCCAGGCCAGGATGAGGCGGCACAGGCCCTTATCATTGAGAAACGGGCAGCGGCCGTCGGCAGTCATTTTAAAATGGGGTTCCGGGTGGAAGCAGAGCTTTTCTCTCAGCTCATCCCCCAGAGGGCCGGGCAGCTCACTATACAGCTCCGCCGTGTCCTCGTCCACATCTATCTCCCAGCCCAGGCAGCAACTGTGGCGGCAGGCGGAGGCCAGGCATTGAAACTCCGGATAGAAATCCGGCTCTACATACAGCATTATTATCACCGGGGACATTTTACTATATAAGTCCCCGGCTTTTCAAGGCGGGGACAAATTTATTCCCGGGAAATTTTCCTCTCTTTGAAACCTTCCGCCCCTTTCCCGGTATATTATAGGCGAGGGACCTCAACAAGTGAAAGTAAGGTGAAAGCCGTGGATGAAGGAAAGATATTGAAAAGGCTGAAGGCCGGGGACGAGGCGGCCCTGGGCTGGTTCATTGAGCGCTACACCGGCTATGTGAGCAGCATAGTCTACAGTCTCATAGG
>DVHY01000070.1 GCA_018711755.1 Candidatus Limivicinus faecipullorum
CTGCGGCAGACCTTGGTGGGGTCGACGATGCCCAGCTCTATCATGTCGCCGTACTGGTCGTTGGCGGCATCGTAACCATAGGTGCTGCTGGCGCTGCCGGCAACATTGTTCAGGATGACTGCGCCCTCCAGACCGGCATTGGCTGCGATCTGCATGATGGGGGTCTTCAGAGCCTTGGCAACGATGGCGGCGCCGGTCTTCTCATCGCCCTCAAGGGCGGCGACTTCGGCCTCGGCGGCCTTGGAAGCTATGACGTAGGCAGTGCCGCCGCCGGGGACAACGCCCTCTGCAACGGCTGCACGGGTGGCGTTGAGAGCATCCTCAATGCGCAGCTTCTTCTCCTTCATCTCAGTCTCGGTAGCGGCGCCAACCTTGATGACTGCAACACCGCCGGCCAGCTTTGCCAGACGCTCCTGGAGCTTCTCCTTGTCGTACTCGGAGGTGGTGGTCTCTATCTGGCGGCTGATCTGAGCGGTACGGGCCTTGATCTCCTCGCTGGAGCCTGCGCCGTCCACGATGGTGGTGTTCTCCTTGGTGACCTTGACCTGGTGAGCCTGGCCCAGCATGTCCAGAGTGGCTTCCTTCAGCTCCATGCCCAGCTCGCTGGAGATGACGGTGCCGCCGGTGAGGATGGCGATATCCTGGAGCATTTCCTTACGCCTGTCGCCAAAGCCGGGGGCCTTGACGCAAACGCAGGTGAAGGTGCCACGCAGCTTGTTGAGGATGATGGTGGCCAGGGCCTCACCCTCCACATCCTCGGCGATTATCAGCAGCTTGCGGCCGGCCTTGACGATCTGCTCCAGCAGGGGCAGGACTTCCTGGATGTTGGAGATCTTCTTGTCGGTGATGAGGATGAGAGCGTCGTCGATGACGGCTTCCATCTTGTCCATATCGGTGGCCATGTAGGGGGACAGGTAGCCACGGTCAAACTGCATGCCTTCCACAACTTCGCTGTAGGTCTCGGCGGTCTTGCTCTCTTCCAGGGTGATGACGCCGTTCTGGCTCACCTTCTCCATGGCCTCGGAGATCAGGCTGCCGATGAGCTCGTCGCCGGAGGAAATGGTACCCACACGGGCGATGTCCTTGGAGCCGGACACGGGCTGGGAGATGGCCTTGATGCCCTCAACTGCGGCCTGGGTGGCCTTCTGGATGCCCTTGCGCATGACCATGGGGTTGGCGCCGGCGGCCAGGTTCTTAAGACCCTCGCTTATCATGGACTGAGCCAGGACGGTGGCGGTGGTGGTGCCGTCGCCGGCCACGTCGTTGGTCTTGGTGGAGACTTCCTTGATGAGCTGGGCGCCCATGTTCTCAAAAGCGTCCTCCAGCTCTATCTCCTTGGCGATGGTCACGCCGTCGTTGGTGATGAGGGGAGCGCCGAACTTCTTGTCCAGCACCACGTTGCGGCCCTTGGGGCCCAGGGTTATCTTGACAGTGTTGGCCAGCTGGTTCACGCCACGCTCTATGGCCTTTCTTGCTTCTTCACCGTAAATAATCTGTTTAGCCATTGTTATTTCCTCCTTAGTCTATCACTCGATAACGGCCAGTATGTCGCTCTGACGGACGATGGTGTACTCCACATCCTCCAGCTTAACCTTGCTGCCGCTGTATTTGCCCACCAGAACGTTCTGGCCGGCCTTGACTATCATATCTACCTGGTTGCCGTCCACCATTCCGCCGGGGCCCACCTCGACGACTTCGTAGACCTCGGGCTTCTCCTGGGCGGAAGCGGTCAGGAAAATGCCGGAGGAAGTGCGCTCCTCAGCGGCGTTCTGCTTGAGAACGACTCTGTCAGCCAAAGGTTTCAGTTTCATTATCATATACCTCCAAAAGTTTATTACAAAGTTCAGCACCGTTAGCACTCTAAACCTATGAGTGCTAACGGTGCTAATAATAACACATTTTATTTTTTTTGCAAGCCCCTAAACTCAAAATTTGCAGAGGATTTTATAAATTTTTTGTTACAAGTTTGCCGGGAGCCCATTTATTCCCCGGAGTCCGGCGTCGGACCGAAGAAAGTCATGCCTTTGGGGACCACCAGACGCAGTATACCGGGGACAAGGCGCATGCTCACTTTCCGGGCGAATATGGCCTCGCCGTCTAGGTTTATCACGTTGTCCTGGTCGAAGTCTATATCTATCCTGTCGGTGCGCAGGTGGGTGGCGTAATCCGGCATCTCGTCGGCCCGGCCCTTGGCGTACATGCCGATGAGTCTGGCCAGGGTGAAAATGCCCACATCCTTTATTACGAACACGTCCATGATCCCGTCGTCGGGCCGGGCGGTGAGGCTGGGGTTGAAGCCTCCGCCGTAGAAGCGGCCGTTGCAGGCGCAGACCAGAGCGTGCATGCCCTCGGCGTGAAAGTCGCCGCTGCGTATGCGCATGTTGCGGCTGATACCTTTCAGGACGTTCACCACCGTGGACACCACATAGCCGGTGGCCCCACCCACAAGGGGTATCTTGCTGTAGTTGTGGACCTGGGTGCCGATGCGGGCGTCTATGCCCACGGAGCAGATATTGGCGCTGTAGCGGCCGTTGCACTCTATCAGGTCGATGGGGTGTTCCCAGCCCTCCACCAGGGCGGGGAGATCCCGGTACAGCTCCTGTTCATCCCCGAACATGCGGCAGAAGTCGTTGCCGGTGCCGGTGGGGAAGGGGCACACCGCCGCATTCTCCAGCCCTGCCGCCCCGCAGGCGCATTCATTGAAGGTGCCGTCTCCGCCGCAGGCGTAGATGCGCAGGCGCTCACCCTTGGCTGCTTCCCGGCGTATCTTTTCCGGGGCGTCCATGGCGGCTTTGGTGACGTATATCTCATACTTGTCGCTGCGGTTTTTAAACAGTTCCTCCACCTGGCGGCGTACCTTGTCGGTCTTGTCCTTGCCGCCGGCAATGGGGTTGACGATAAACAGATGCTTCATTTTCCGACTCCTCTGTTGAGATACATGAACAGGTCGCACTTTATCATGCCGTTATAGAGCTTGCGCTTTTTGTCTGCCGGGCGGCCGAAGCAGCGCTCGAACTCCGTGTGGGCGCTGAGCAGGTACAGCTGCCAGTTGCTGCTTTTGGCATAGGCCCGGCCGAAATCCCTGTACAGCTCCTCGGCCTCTTTCTGCTCCATGATGCGCTGACCGTAGGGTGGGTTGGTGACGATGACTCCCCGCTGAGTCTGCCGGTCAAAGCTGCGGGCGTCCGCCTTCTCGAAGCGGATGATGTCCGCCACTCCGGCCCGGCGGGCGTTTTCCCGGGCCAGCTCCAGGGCGTGGCCGTCGATGTCGGAGCCCAGGATATTGTAGCTGCCGTTGAATTCCAGGGACCTGGCCCGCTCCCGCTCCCTGTCCCAGAGCCTGCCGTCCAGGTTCTTCCAGCTCATGGCGGCAAAGCGGCGGTACAGGCCGGGGGCCCGGTTTTTGGCTATGAGGGCGGCCTCTATGGGTATGGTGCCGCTGCCGCAGAAGGGGTCGCAGAAATCGTCCCGGCCCCGGTAGCGGGAGAGAGTCACCATGGCGGCGGCCATGGTCTCCTTCAGAGGGGCGGCGTTGTGGGCGGGGCGGTAGCCCCGCTTGTGCAGGCCCTCGCCGGAAGTGTCGATGCACAGGGAGACCTGGTCCTTCATTATGGAAAACTGCACCTGGTACAGTCCCCCCGTCTCAGGGAACCACTCTATGCCGTAGACGCTTTTGAGCCTTTCCACAATGGCTTTCTTTATTATTTTCTGACAGTCGGAAATGGAGAAGAGTTTGGAGTTGAGGCTGTAGCCCTTGACGGGGAAGGCCCCGTCGGCGGGAATGAGGCTCTCCCAGGGAAGGGCCCTGGTCCCCTGAAAGAGCTGCTCAAAGCTGAGAGCTTCAAAACGGCCCAGCTCTATAAGCACCCGCTCGCCAATGCGCAGACAGATGTTGGCCCGGGCGATGGCCTCGTCTCCCCCGGAAAAAAATACCCGGCCGTTTTCGGCGGAGACCCCATCCATATCCATGCGCCTGAGCTCCTCGGCGATGGGACCCTCCAGACCCAGCAGGCAGGGGACGCAGAGCTTGTGATCCATAGTGTTTTCCTCTTGAATTTGTGGTGCAAAGTGACAATAAATTCCCGGTTTGTGTAATCCAATAAATTCTACTACAGTTTTTCTCGCT
>DVHY01000071.1 GCA_018711755.1 Candidatus Limivicinus faecipullorum
GCTCAAAACTGGAGAGGCGCCGCTGGCGCGACGCCTCTCCGCTTAAAACTTCATGCTTTCCTACATCGGTGCCTTTTTGTGCTGTCCGCACAATCTGGGGCGGTTCAAAAATTTTATTTTTGCGGCGCTTATTTTTATACTTGTTTTTTCATCAGCTCTTCAGGTAGTCCATGAGGCTGTCAATATGGCTCTGTCCGTCGGAGTAGCCAAGATAGTAGAATTCTCCCAGCTTTTCCATGTCCTTTTCCAGACGGCTGACGGAGTTGGAGGAACTGGGGCTTATGACATATACGCGGCCCTCCTCCCGGAGCTTCTCCAGCTCGTCGCACTCCCGGTTATATCTGGCGTCGCTGCCGGCAATGGCCTGGGCCAGGGCCGGGGAGCTCTTGTAAAAGCGCCGGGCCATAGCTGAGGCTCTGCCCTTCTCCCTCTTGCGGAAGGAGGCGGGACGGGTGCGCACCACCACAATCTTCTCATAGCCCTGCTCCAGAGCCCAGCGGTATGGGATGTTCAGCGAGCAGCCGCCGTCCAGGCAGGGTATGCCGTCCACCGTCACCGGGCGGGAGACATAGGGCATGGAGGCGGAGGCCTGGACTGCTTTCAGTATATCCTGGCAGCGGCCTTTTTCAAAAAACTCCGTCTGCCCGTTAAGGCAGTTGGTAGCCACCGCCACCAGCCGCCGGTCCTCCCGATAGAAGGCGTCCAGGTTCAGCGGGTCGCTTTTGTCGTACTCCTCCAAAACAAAGTTGAAGCCTATGATGCCCCGGTTCGTGCGATAGGCGTGGATGCCCACGTACCTGGGGTCCCGGCGAAACTGCAGGTTTATCCTGGCGGAGCGGCCTATCTGGCCTGAGGTATAGTTCATGCCGTTCAAAGCGCCGGCAGAGACGCCTATGGTACATTCCATGTTTATATCCGCCTCCATGAGAGCGTCCAGCACCCCGGAGGTATACACGCCCCGGAAAGCCCCACCCTCCAGAACAATACAGCCGGAGCTGAGCTTGTGGGAGGCCTGGCCGGAGGGCAGAAATTGGATGCCTGAAAATACAGGTGTTCTGTTCATATGTAAGTTTCCTCCATCGTTATGGTGAAAGCTGAGCACAGCCTGCCGCGGCCCGGAGCCGGGGCAGGAATAAACACGATTATATTCCACTCCGGCGAAAAGGTCAACCGTGCCGCCCCGGGGAGCGCAGATTTAATATATCGGGCGTTTCAGCGCCCGCGCCGGAAGGGGGCCGCCCCGCCTCTCTGGAAGCGCCGGCGCCGGGACGAGCGCGAAAATGAGCGCCCCGGTCTTTCCGATAAAGGTATCGTATATTTCCTGACAGGGCTCCGCCCGGAAAACAGGGCTGAGGCCTTTGCCTCTGCGCCAGGGGAACCAGCCCGTAACCAAGGGCATAGAATGAGAAAAAGCGCAAGGGGAGGTCTCGGCTTTTATGTGTTGCAACAACGGAAGGGAAAGACGGCGGGACTGCTGCATATGCCCGGTCCCAGGCCCGGCAGGTCCAATGGGTCCGGCGGGCCCGGCGGGCCCACCGGGGCCAAGGGGCCCCACCGGGGAGCCGGGGCCGGAGGGCCCCACCGGGGCTGCGGGTCCCGCCGGCAGCCCCGGCCCTGCGGGAGCCACAGGCCCTGCGGGCAGGATGGGCCCTACAGGTCCCACAGGCCCTGCGGGCGTGGCAGGCCCTGCCGGGGCCACTGGCCCCACCGGCAGCGCCGGACCTGCCGGGGCTACGGGCCCTGCGGGCAGAGTGGGCCCTACCGGCCCAACGGGCCCCGCCGGTGCAGCGGGCCCCGCGGGAGCCACGGGCCCCGCCGGGGCGGCAGGCCCCACCGGCCCCACCGGGGCGACGGGAGCTACCGGGGCCACCGGCGGCCTGGAGCCTGACCCCTATGATCTGTTTGTCCAGGCCGACGCCGCCCCCGGGGGAGACGGAAGCCGGGAAGCCCCCTTCCAGACCATCCAGGAGGCCCTGGCGGCCTCCCTGCCCGACGGGGTGATACACGTCCTGCGGGGAATTTACCCCATAAGCCAGCAGCTGACAGTGAATATCCCGGGCCTCACCATAAAGGGCTCGGCGGGAGCAGTCATCCTGCTCCAGGCGCCGGTGGTGCCCTTTCTGCTCAGCGGCGGGAACGATACCATTGAGGGCCTTACCATGACCAGCGACGCCCCATATCCGGTGGAATTCGTCCAGCTGGCGGGGGAGGGGAACCGGCTGCTGAACTGCCGGATATACGGCCCTGAGCAGCCGGGTGACTCCTCTGCCTGGGTGGTGAACCGGGGCTTCGTGACCCAAGGGAACGCCACCGACCTTCTGGTGCAGGGCAACATCTTCCACTCCCTGCGCCAGAGCGCCTATCTGAATCCCGGCTCCACCGGCAGCATAGTCTTTAACGTGGTATACAATACCCGGGGCTATGTGGTGGACCAGGCGCTTTTCCTCTTTTCCGGCAATTCCTGGGGCATACCGGAGAATGCGGTGGATATTGCCCTGCTCTCCGGCACAACTTCCGGGGCTCCGTACGACCCGCTGTCCGCCTTGGAGGAGAGCAACAGCAGCGCCAGCGTCAGCGACCAGCGTTGAGACGGAGAGCAAACAGAAATGGAGGACTGTGTATGATAAGCATCAGCCTGTGCATGATAGTGCGGGATGAGGAGCAGACCCTGGGCCGCTGCCTGGACAGCGTGAAGGCGGCGGCGGATGAGATAGTCATTGTGGATACCGGCTCAAAGGACGCCACAAAAGAGGTGGCGGCAAAATACACGGATAGGATCTATGATTTCCGGTGGTGCGATGATTTCTCTGCCGCCAGGAATTTCGCCTTCGACCGGGGGACAAAGGATTATCTGATGTGGCTGGATGCGGACGATGTGCTGCCGGAGAGCAGTCTGAAAAAGCTGCTGGCCCTGAAGGAGACGCTGGACCCCGGCGTTTCCGTGGTGATGATGCCCTATCACGTGGCCTTTGACCAGGCGGGGCGGCCCAGCTTCATGTATGAGAGGGAGCGGCTGATAAAAAACCGGGCGGGCTTTCGCTGGAGGGGGGCAGTCCACGAGGCCATAGCCCCCCGGGGCAAAGTGCTGCACAGCGACGTGGCCGTGGAGCACCGTAAGCTCAAGCCGGGAGAGGCAGGGCGGAACCTGCGCATATATGAAAAACAGCTGGCGGAGGGGAGACCGCTGAGCCCCCGGGAGCGGTTTTATTATGCCCGGGAACTGTTTTACAACCGCCGGTATGAGCAGGCCCTGGCCGAGTTCGGGAGATTTCTGGACACGCCGGGGACCTGGCTGGAAAACCGGCTGGACGCCTACCGCACGAGCGCCGCCTGCCACGAGCTGCTGGGCAGGCCCGACCGGGCCATGGAGCTTCTGCTCAAGAGCCTTGGGGAGGATGCCCCCCGGGCCGAGATATGCTGCGATATCGGAAGGCTCTTTATGGACAGAGAGAAGTATAAGGCGGCGGCCTTCTGGTATGAGACGGCGGCCTCCCGCCGGCCCTGCGCTGAAAGCGGCGCCTTTCTCAACAGGGACTGCTACGGCTACATCCCGTATATGCAGCTGTGCGTATGCAGCTATCGGCTGGGAGAGCTGGAGCAAGCCAGAAAATATCATATGCTGGCGGCGGAGCTGAAGCCGGAGGACCCGGCCGTAAAGCATAACGGGGCCTTTTTCGCCTCCCTGGAGCAGGGTGGGGGGAAGGGCTGAGGCCGCTGCGGCAGAAGACCTGCTCTGCCCAAAGCGGGAAAAGGGACCGCCCTGTCGGGCGGTCCCTTTTCCCATCTATCGGAGCTGCTGTCTTTTGCCGCTGTTTTTAACACCGCCGCACAAATTCCTGAACCGGCTCATTTCTTGTTAAGACGCCGTAAGACGCTGATGATCATGACCAGGTCGTCATCCCCCAGTTTCTTGAGCTCATCTATGGCAGTTTGGAGCAGCGCCGGGTTTTCGGAAGACACTTCAAAGAACTGACTGGGAGTAATGCCAAAATAATCGCATATCTGCAGGAACTCTCCCATAGGCGGCAGAGATTTGCCGGAGGAGATATTGTATATATAACTTCTGCTGTGGCCTAAATCATAGCTCATCTTGTACTCGGAAACACCCTTCTG
>DVHY01000072.1 GCA_018711755.1 Candidatus Limivicinus faecipullorum
TTCCCGTTCAAAAATACGACTCTGTTTCTGTATCTGCCCGGCCTTATACTCCTCCACGGCTTTTTCCCGCAGAAGCTCTTTTGCCCTAGGACAAGCAGTTTCCCCCATGGAAATGTGTCTCACGGTGAAACACATTTCCGGGGTGGTTTCGGTCGATGCTGTATCTCCGCCCTTTTCAAAATGCGTCTCATGGTGAGACACATTTTCCCGGTACCTCCTTTTGGCATATTTTAAAGCCTTCTCCGTATACTCCAGGCTTGAGATGGCCATGTCCTCAGTCCGGTCTACGGCAGCCTCCCTCTCGCCCGGTTCAGAGGCATCCCGACCTTGAATATCCTCAGCATAGTCAAGCCCCGGCACAGCAATTCTGTGCCGGGGCCGTTCTCTTATTTTCCTTGTTCTCTCCCGGATAAAGGCATACCTGGCCTTTTCCTTTATGAATCTTTTCTTATCCATTCAATGCCTCCCTGATGCCCGCCATAATATAACAGGCACAGGGCAGGGCAACGGAATTGCCCAGGGCCTTGTACCTGCCTGCCGAACTTATTTCTATGTCCCCTGCTCCGTACCTGGTCCAGCCCTCCGGCAAGCCCATGAGCCGTTCGCACTCTCTTTCCGTAAGGTAGCGGATGCATCCCTCTTCCGGCGCATCCTCATACCAGAAAGCAAAGCGATTCACTCCGCTTGCCAGCAGGGTCGGAAAAGGCTCATCTGGTTTTCCAAAGCTAGTGATGAATCTGGTCTTGTCCCCGTGGGCCGCCATGGCGCCCATTCTGAAGTCCTGAAAGGGACAGAGGACGGGTACTCTCCCCCCTGCTTCAATAAAAGTGCCTCTATCTCCCTGGGCGGCGGACAGCCTGCCTGTCCGGCTAGGCGCAGGATACGGCTGCACTGGGCGGGGCTTAAATAATATCTGCTCAGCTCGCCGTCCTCCAAAATCCGCCACGAGGAAGATGCGCTGCCGTCGTGCCAGTCTGGGGCTTGACCAATACTGGGCGTCCATGAGCCGCCAGGCCAGGTCGGGGCTTGTCCCTCGCACCATTCCGGCCTTTGCCCATCTTCCAGAAGCAGGCATTGGAACATCGGTGTCTGTGAAGGCCCCAAGCACGGCCTTAAAATCCATCCTGTCATTTGATGAAAACGCTCCCATGACGTTTTCCCAAACAGCGATTGTTGGAAAGCTGCCGTCTGTTGCATCCCTCATTTCTCTTATTATCCGTATAGCCTCGTAAAACAGGCTGGAACGCTTCCCCTCCAGGCCGCTGCGGTCGCCTATCTGGGACAGGTTCTGGCATGGAGAGCCGAAGCTTATCACATCCACGGCGGGGATCTCCCGGCCATGAAGCTTGGTGATGTCCCCCAGGTGTCTCATCTCCGGGAAACGATACTTGGTTATAGCTATAGGTGCCGCCTCTATCTCGCTGGCCCACAGGGGCTTTATACCATTGAGCTCCGCGGCCAGGGGAAACACTCCAATGCCGTCAAAAAGGCTGCCCAATGTAAGAATACGTTTCACCGTGAGACACATTAAGTCCGGCCCGGCCGGGTGTCCATGAGCCGGAACAGCTCCGTATCATGGGGTATAGTGCAGTCAAAGGGTATGACCGCTCCGGCCACCCGCAGCAGGCCATGGCCGGGCTCCACATCGGTGACATAGTTCATCTGGGTATCCGAGATGTGCAGCAGCTTTGACAGCTCCTGCCGGTCTGTTGCCGCCTGATTGAAGAGCATCAAAAACTCGGAGTTTGCAAACATCAGCCTTGCAGTCTCCGAGTCCAGACACTCCTGGACGTTCTGGGTCGCGGCAGTGAGTATGCCGCCGTACTTCCTGAATCGCTTCCAGGCTTTATACAGTATTTCGGCAGAGTAGTGGTACTTGAAGTACAGGTACACCTCGTCCAAAAACACCCAAGTGAATTTGCCTCTCTTCCTGTTTTCCATCACCCGCTTGTTTATGGCCTCCAGAGCTACCACCAGGGCCGTGGGCCGCAGCTGCTCACCCATTTCGTACAGGTCCAGGCAGATGATGCGGTTGGACATATCCACGTCCGAGTGGTGGGCAAACACGTTGAGGCTGCCCTCGGTTATCAGCTCCGCCGCCAGAGCCAGCTCTCTGGCCTCAGGCTCTGGCTGCTTCAGCACCTCTCTGCGCCAGTCGGTGAGCAGAGGTGCCGGGGCTTTGCCGTTGAGATAGGCCCTGAACACTTTTGCGGTGCAGCGGTCTATGATGGACTTGTAGCTGCCCTTCATCACACCGGCGCCCATCTGCTGCTCCAGTATACTGGTTATCAGCTCCGACTTCAGGGCTATGGGGTTTTCATCCTCGTAGCCCTTTGCCACTTCCAGTGGATTTATGTGGTGGATACTATTGGGGGATATCTCTATGACCTCACCGCCGAAAGCTCTGGCCAGAGCGCCGTACTCCCGCTCGGCGTCCAGTATCATGATGTCGTCCTCAGTGCCCAGGGCCACGTTCTCAATGGTGCTCTTCATGCCCATGGACTTGCCTGAGCCGGAGACGCCCAGGTAGAAGGCGTGGGGAGACACCAGGCGCTTTCTGTCGCAGACTATGGGGTTATTGGATATGAGGTTCGTGCCGTAGTAGATGCCGCCGGGCTCCTGTATCTCCTGAGTCCTGAAGGGCACGGCCACGGCGCAGCTCTCGGTGGTCAGGGTATGCAGGGCCTTTATACGCCTGAGTCCATAGGGCAGGACTGTATTCAGACCGTCCTCCTGCTGATAGTGGGCTACGGAGAGGTCGCACAGGTGCTCCCTGCCTATGGAGATGATGGCCTCGCTGTCGGCGTCCAGCTGTTCCAGGCTGTCGGCTATATGTACCAAAGTTATCACGGAGAATATCATGCGCTGGTCACGCATGGTAAGGTCGTCCATGAACTCCCTGGAGTTCTGCCGCCGCTGCTCCATGCTTCTTGGCACCTCGGCGCTGAAGTTGTTCTTGCTGTTCTGCCTCTGCTGCCAGCGGGTTATATCCGTCTCCACGCCCAGGATTATGCCGTCCACCTCTTTCACCGCCTCATCGGTGGGTACAGGCATGATATCTATGGACAGCACCATGCTCCTGGCAAACTCCGTCAGGTCGGATATCAGGTCATCGGCCAGGAAGGCCGGATACTCCCGCAGGAACAGCACTCTGCCAAACTTGTCCCCCATCTCAAAATAGCTCTTTTTAAAGTTGAAGCTGTCGGGACATATGAGCTCTCGCAGGTCTTTGCCCGTTCTCATGGCCCAGGCGTTGTCATAGCGGAAATACTGCTCCCGTCCCGGCCGGAAAAAATCATGGAGCACTCTCAGCCTCTCGTAGTTTCCTATGGGCAGCAGGCCGGAGTCCAGCCGGGAGAAGCTCTTGGACAGGTTTCCCTCCACCCGCCGGAAATAGCGGCGGCTCTCCTCTATCTTCCGCTGGGCTATGGACATGGTGACAAATCTCTGCTGCACTAGATTGTTGCTTTTGCTGCACTTTCCCAGGACTATGCCGTTTGCTTCCTCCCGGTAGTGGTCCATCCAGTCCCCGGTATAGCCCAGCAGCATACGCCGCTGGAATTCCACCGGATTCAGCCTGTTGTTGACCACGGTTATCTTGGTGGTGGCGTCGGTGGGCATGGTGTTTATTGCGCCGCAGTAGGCAGTTATTATGCTCCTCTGGGCCTCCGGGGAGGCGGCCACATAGTTCACGTCCGTGAGTTTCCAGCTGCGGCTGTGTTTCCTGCCCACGGTCCATATGCCGTCCGGGTATACGGCCTTTATGGGTATGGACTGCTGCACGCTCCGGGGTATCTTCAGCTTGTCCCTCTCGCTTTGGTTTGCCGCTGTAAGAGTCCTTACCATTGCTCACTCTCCTTCCCCAGGAATGCGTCATAATGGGGATTTTCGCTTATGTATTTTCGTTCCCCGGCAAAGAGTATTTGGGACTTTATAAAGGCCCAGACAAACTGCTCCATGTTCATGCCGTTATAGCTGAAAAAGCCGGCGGCGGCAAAAGGGGCGGCTATAACTATACACAGCCAGCTTGCCGTCTCCCGGCTAAGCACCCGGCCCAGGCCCAGGTATATGCCCGCTGCTGCCAGCACCGCAGCCAGGGAGCAGAAAAACTGCCGGGCCGACAGGCCGAAAAATATGCTCTCCTTGTACTTTCGTATTTCTTTCGGTATTTTAACTTCTATGTGCATCAGCTCCTTAGAATCAATAGAATATATTGTAAATACGCTTTACTTGAATCAGCAGATGTTTTAAGGTATAATATAGTTATAGCTTTTAAGGAGGGTTTCCATGAGCGGATTAGAATTAAGAGCACTGAACAATGCAGCTGCTTCCTCTGCAATGGAGGGACTTCCTTTGGATGAGAAG
>DVHY01000073.1 GCA_018711755.1 Candidatus Limivicinus faecipullorum
AAAACTCCCCCTCGTTTTTTCTAATTGTTTTCCACAATGGGGACATCTGTTGAAAAGGAAATGGGGAACCAACCCAGATACCGCAACTGCGACGCCGACTACGAACAGAGCCTCATTCAGAGAGCCTAAAAGCATAATCACAGCACCTGCAATAACTAATGCATCTCTCAGTTTTCGTGCTTTCTTCACCGACATGTTGGCACCTCCACAGCCCCTGACTTCAAGTTTCTTTTAATTATATCATAGTCTCCATGATGTAGGAACAAGTTTTTTTCCTATGTGCTGCTTTCATGGCCGCTGCCTCCACCCTGCTTATTGCTTTTTCTTTAAAGGGGCCTTATAATTGTGGGCGTTCAAAGGAATTGTTTTCGGAGGCGACGCCATGGTACATCTGCTGCTTGCCCTTATATATCTGTCCTTCATAAGTCTGGGCCTGCCCGACGGGCTTCTGGGCGCCGCCTGGCCCAGCATGTACGCCGAGCTGGGGGCTCCCGTATCCGCCGCCGGAGTCATATTCGTCATCATATCCATAGGCACCGTGATCTCCAGCCTTTTCAGCGAGAGGCTGAACATCAGGCTGGGTCCGGGGAAGGTCACGGCCATAAGCGTAGCCATGACCGCCGCCGCCCTTATGGGTTTTGCCTCCTGCAGCTCGCTGTGGCAGCTCTGTCTCTGGGCCATACCCTACGGGCTGGGCGCCGGCAGCGTGGATGCCTGTCTCAACAACTACGTGGCCCTCCACTACGCCAGCCGCCACATGAGCTGGCTCCACTGTATGTGGGGCATAGGCGCCTCCGCCGGGCCTTATATCATGGGTGCAGTGCTCACCGCCGGGCGGCACTGGAGCCGGGGCTATCAGCTCATCGGTATAATACAGATAGTTCTCACCGCCGTGCTGCTGCTGAGCCTGCCTCTGTGGAAAAACAGCGGCTCCCGGGAGAGTTCTCCCGGCCATGAGCCCCTGAGCCTGAAGCAGGTGTCCCGCATCCCGGGAGTGAAGGCCATGCTCCTCAGCTTTTTCTGCTACTGCGCTACCGAGCAGACCGTGGGCCTGTGGGCGGGCTCCTATCTGGTGCTGGACCGGGGCTTCTCCCCGGAGCTTGCCGCCTCCTTTGCCGGGCTGTTCTTTATGGGCATTGCCCTGGGCCGGGCTCTCAACGGCTTTTTCACCCTGAAATTCACCGACACGCAGCTGACCCGGGCGGGCTTCTGCATAATCCTGCTGGGCATAGCTGCAGTACTGCTGCCCCTGGGCGGCACCGCCGCCCTCATGGGTCTGGGCCTCATCGGCCTGGGCTGCGCCCCCATATATCCCAGCATCATCCACGCCACCCCGGAGCGCTTCGGAGCGGAGCACTCCCAGGCCGTTATCGGCGTGCTCATGGCCAGCGCCTACCTGGGCAACTGCCTGATGCCCCCCATCTTCGGCCTTATTGCCAACCACATCAGCATCTCGCTGCTGCCCGTTTATATGCTGCTCATCCTTGTGCTGATGGCCTCCATGCACCGCCTGGCCCTGAAAAGATGCGGCAGAAATTGAAAAAACGTGCTGAGCTGCAAAGCTCAGCACGTTTTTTTGCGGATGCCTCCTCACTCCACGGTGACCAGGCCGTCCTCCCCTACGGTGACGGTCATGCCGGTCTGAACGTAGTTGAGGAAGTCCTCCCCCAGGCTGTCCACCACAGGCATTTTGGCCTCGGTCCACACATCCCCCAGGATGGCCCCGGAGGCCGCCAGGGAGTCTATGGGCAGGCTGAAGAGCATGCAGGCGGGCTGCTTGCCCAGGGAGCACACGGTGTAGAGCACCATGCCCCCGGTGGTGGAGCCTATGGTCATGGGCAGGCACAGGGCCTTGCCCAGCATGGGCTTTTTATAGATGTCCGGGTTGTTCTGGTCCCCGCACTTCACCTGCTTGTCCCCGAACATTATTGCCATCTGATAGCTGGCCAGGGTGTTGAAACCGCCCCGGCTCACCAGGGCCTCGGCGGTGCAGGTGCCGGGGACTACCACTCGGCCTTTGAACTGCTTCATATCTTCCCCTCCTTGCCGGTAATGATGTCCAGTATCTCGCTGTCGGTATAGTATCTGGCGCTGGTGTAGGTGCGCAGCTTATTGGAGGAGGTGATGACCGCCTTCTTCTTGCACAGGGGGTTGTTCATGTACATCAGCGGGCATATATAGCTGACAACCACGCCGTAGCTGGCCAGTCTCCCGGCGCATGCGGTCTTGTTCAGCTCCTTAATAACGGCGGGGGAGGCGGTAAATACCGTGGGCACGGTGACCTTGTCCAGGCCGTTTTCTCTGAGTTTCGCCTCGATGGCGTCTGCCCAGTCCTCCATCTGTTTAAGCGTCATGTGGGGACAGCCCACAAAGCACAGCTGGGGCTTTGCGTCGGGATTTTTCCAGATTATGGGGTAGTTGGCCTTCACCCGGGCAAGCTCTGCGTCATCGATGATATAGACCTGGGCGTTCTCCTTGATGAGGCTCTCCCCCAGCTCCTTGGCCTCGGGGGTGAGGTTTGCGATATGGTATAGACCCACGGCACCGTTGGAGGCGGTGGCGGCGCCGAAGTCCTTGAGATAGGTGCAGTTTTCCTCATTGAACTCCGTTCCCAGCCATTTCTCCATGCCCTTTATGTAGGGCACATCCTCCATGACCTTCATGCCTATGGCCGAGCCCAGCAGCTGGGCCTCCGGCTTATTCTCGCAGCGGACCTCCACTATCCAGTCGGCCTTGCGGCCCTCGTCGGTGAGCAGGCCGAATTCCGGCACGAAGCCGGCAATGGAGCCCATCAGCTCCAGTATGCCGGAGTTGCGGTTGCAGCGGGCCCCCAGCACGGAGTTGGCATAAACCACGGCGGAGGACTCGGCCCAGGAGAGCACATCCCCTTTGCCGGGCTTGTTGCCCATCTGGTCCACATAGCAGGTGCAGCTGTAAGCGTCGTCGTCCACTATGCCCAGCTTGCGCAGCTGCTCCTCATAGCGCTGCTGCTGGGTGTACATTATCTTGTTGAAAACTATATTCTCCAGGAAGGAGCTGGGCACGTTTTTGTCCAGGGGCCGGGGGTCGGCGGTGAACTTCTGCCCGGCGGTGAGCCCGGCGGAGATGAGCTGGTCGTACATGTCGTAGACCGGGGCCATCACCTTCAGGCCGAAGCTGATGACCGTGTGGCCGTATTGGCTTGTGACAGGCACCATGCGCTCGGCCCCAAAGGTCTCGCCGTACATCACCAGAGTCTTGACCACCTTGGCCATTACTTCGCCCTTGGCTCCGTCCAGCAGCGCCTGCTGCTCGGCTGTAAGATTCATATTATCACTGCCTTTCATAGTTTAAATTCTTTAACTGTCTAAATTTTATCATTGCCGGCAGGAAAAGTCAACGAAGGATCTTCCCCGCTTGGGACATGAAAAAAAATTTTTGCAAATTTGGGGAAAATCCGGCTGAAACCCTTGCAATCCGGGGATAATTCTGGTATTATATCAAGGCATTTCGCACGGGGGCGGACTCTCCCCCATGTGGTCCCGGTCCCGGGGCTTGGTGGAGGGGTTGAAACTCCCGGAGGAAAATAACAAAATTTGGAGGAAATCAAATGTCAGTAGTATCCATGAAGCAGCTGCTGGAAGCCGGTGTCCACTTCGGTCACCAGACCCGCCGCTGGAACCCCAAGATGGCCGAGTACATTTACTGCGAGCGCAACGGCATCTACATCATCGACCTTGCCAAGACCGTCAAGAAGCTGGAAGAGGCCTATGACTTCGTCCGTGAGCTCTCCGCCAACGGCCAGTCCATCCTCTTCGTCGGCACCAAGAAGCAGGCCACCGATTCCGTCAAGGAAGAGGCCAGCCGCGTGGGCATGCACTATGTGAACGCCCGTTGGCTGGGCGGCATGCTCACCAACTTCAAGACCATGCGCACCCGTGTGGACCGCCTGGCCCAGCTCAAGAAGATGCAGGAGGACGGCACCTTCGATATGCTGCCCAAGAAGGAAGTCATGAAGCACCTGGGCGAGATGGCCAAGCTGGAGAAGTACCTGGGCGGCGTCAAGGACATGAAGAAGCTCCCCGGCGCCCTGTTCGTGGTGGACTCCCGCAAGGAGCACAACGCCATCGCCGAGGCCCGCAAGCTCCACATCCCCATCGTGGCTATCGTCGACACCAACTGCGACCCCGATGAAGTGGACTATGTCATCCCCGCCAATGACGACGCTATCCGCGCCATCCGTCTCATAGCCGCCACCATCGCCAATGCCGTGCAGGAAGGCCGCCAGGGCGTGGACGCCGAGGCCGAGACTGAGACCGATGCCGCCGCCGTTGAGGCAGAGGCTGAGGCTGAAGCTCCCGCTG
>DVHY01000074.1 GCA_018711755.1 Candidatus Limivicinus faecipullorum
ATCCGTATGATAATGCCTCCGGGGGCAAAAGCTAATTTTGGGAGTTGAAGAAAGATGGAATATATACTCGTGTATCTCACCGGAGCCGGGCTCTATGGCCTGCTGGAGCTGAGCTGGAGGGGCTGGACCCACTGGACCATGCTCCTTTGCGGCGGAGCCTGTTTCAGCCTCATGTACCTCATCGCCCCTTCGGTCCTGCCCATGTGGCGCAAATGCGTCCTCAGCGCCGCCGCCATAACCACCGTGGAGTTTTACACCGGCTGCCTTGTGAATCTGAGGCTGGGCTGGCAGGTCTGGGACTATTCCGCCATGCCCTTCAATCTGCTGGGTCAGGTCTGCCCGGGTTTCCTGCTGCTGTGGCTGGCCCTGTCCCTGCCGGGGCTGTGGCTGTGCATGGGGCTGCGCCGGCTGCTGCGCCGGAAGTTCTGACGCTCCGGCAGCTTACATATCCTTTACCGGGTCTCAGTAGCTCTCGTTGGGAGCTCCCTCTTCGTTTTCCAGCTCCATGGCCAGCTTTACGATGCGGCTGGTGCCAAGGCGCTCCGCCCCCAGCTCTATGAAGTCCATGGCGTCCTGGATGCTGGATATGCCGCCGGCAGCCTTGACCTTCACCGTCTCCGGGCAGTTTTCCCTCAGGAGCTTCACGTCCTCCCTGGTGGCCCCGCCCTTGCTGAAGCCGGTGGAGGTCTTTATATAGTCCGCTCCGCAGTCGGCGACTATTTTGCACATGTGTATCTTCTCTTCCTGGGTGAGCAGGCAGCACTCGATTATAACTTTCAGTATCTTGCCCCGGGTGGCGTCTCTCACGGCACGCACGTCGTTGGCCACATCCACCCAGCAGCCGTCCTTCACCATGGACACGTTTATCACCATGTCTATCTCGTCGGCGCCGTTGGCGATGGCGTCGGCGGCCTCAAAGGCCTTGGCGGCGGAGGTCATATAGCCGTTGGGAAAGCCGATGACGGTGCATATTTTCAGCCTGTCCCCCACATAGCGCTTTGCCCCGGCCACATGGCAGGGGGGGATGCACACGCTGGCGCAGTCATACTTTATGGCCTGGTCGCAGAGTTTTCTTATCTCCTCGCTGCTGCAATCCACCCGCAGCAGGGTATGGTCGCATTTTTTCAGGATTTCTTTTATGTCCATGATGCATCTCCTTTTTGCTTTTTGTCTTCCGGCCCATTATAACATTTTCCCTGTCATATTCAAGAGCGGCCGGAGAATATCTTCTAATATCTCAACGAAAAGGACGGCACAGACCATGGACATGACATATGACAGCAATTACACCAGGCTCTGCGGCAGCATAGCGGGCAATCCGGTATATTCCCACTCCAGCCGCTCCCAGCAGTTTTATATCTTCCCTCTGGAAATAGAGCGGCTCTCCGGGAACCGGGACATCATCAACATAGTGGTGCGCCGGGAGCAGCTGGCGGAGCTTACCGTGCAAAGCAGCGGCAAGCTCTGGGTGGAGGGCCAGCTGCGCACCTTCAACAACCGCCACGGCCAGGGGGCGAAGCTGGTGATAACGGTATTGGCCCGGCAGCTGGGCTTCTGCGACGGGGAGGATGAGAACCTGGTGCAGCTCATGGGCACCCTGTGCAAAGCTCCAAACCTGCGCACCACCCCCATGGGCCGGGATATCTGCGATCTGATGCTGGCGGTGAACCGGCATTACGGCCGCTCCGACTACCTGCCCTGCATCTGCTGGGGCATAAAAGCCCGGGAGGCCTCCCAGTGGACCGTGGGCACCCAGCTGCGCCTCCAGGGCCGGATACAGAGCCGCAATTACATAAAGCTCACCGAGGAAGGCCCGGTGGAGAAGACTGCCTTTGAGGTCTCCGTCACGGAAATAGAGCCCGTCAGCCAGGAAGAATCCCTTATCCTATAATACTTTCCAACAATAACACCAGTTTTGTCGAAGCCATTGACCGGGGGAAATTTTTGTATTATGTTAACTTCGGAGGTGGTTTCACATGGGGAGGAAACTGTTATTGTTGACCCTGGCCCTTGTCTTTGCGGCGGCGGCAAATATGAGCTTGTGCTGTACCGTGACCGTAGAGGGCCGGGAATTGGAGGGGGTCTATCCCCTCTCCGCCGTGGACAGGGGCTGGGCGGCGGCCTCGGCGGCGGCGGAGGAGATACTAAGCGGCCCCGCCGGCCTGCCGGAGCTGGAAAAAAGCTACCGGCTAAGCCTGCGCCCCGCCCGGGGCGAGTCCGCCGGGATAAGCTCCGCGGTATTGGAAAGCACGCCCGGGGTGGAGCTGAATCAGGGCGTGTATGTAAACAGCGTGTACCTGGGCAGCGTGGAGCAGCGGGAAGAGCTGCTCGGCGAGCTGAGGCAGTTCATCACCGGCCAGCTTCCCAGCTGGGCCCAGTGGGGCTACCTCAGTCAGGAGCTGAGCTTCAGGGAGCAGTACGGCTCCGCCGGCAGCACAACGCCGGTGGAAGACATGGTACTGCTCATCTCCGGCATGGCCCCGGTGATGTATTCCGACGGGGAGGGCTATGTGGCCATGGCATAAAAACGTGGGGGCTTTGAGCCCCCACGTTCAGCTTGTCAAAAAAGTCCTTTCAGACTTTTTTGACTGCGCTTCTCCCGCCAAGCATTTTGCCTATGGCAAAATGCTGCTCCGCTCGAAAAGTCTTGAAAATCAAGACTTTTCTGTGGCGGGTTATTGAAACACGAGGCGGGCCTTGCCCCCTCGCGCTCCCCCGCTGCTCTATTGTTTTTCATTTATTTTATGGTTTTTCGACAG
>DVHY01000075.1 GCA_018711755.1 Candidatus Limivicinus faecipullorum
CCTCGCAGGGGCGAGCTATCTCCCGCTTCATCGCATAATACTCCCGTGCTCTCGCACACGAGCTCAAATAATATACCAATTATTGCCCCCAATGTCAATAGAAAATTCTCTTTTCTGTAAAAATTTTTTGCATATTTTTTGTGCAGGCTCCACGAAATTTAAAAAAGGAAAAGGCCGGGGCTATCCCGGCCTTTTTCCTGCGCTTTGCCACGCAATATCTTGTGGTCTGCCGGGTCTGCAAGCCCTATTCCCCGGCCTCCTCCATGCTCTTCAGCTTCATCTCCAGCCTGTCCGCCGCAGAGAGCAGCTCCGCCCCCTCTTCCAGCAGCAGCTCTCCGGCCCCGGTGAGGGCCAGCTGACGGTTGGAGCGGCTGATGAGCTTTACTCCCAGCTCCTTTTCCAGGGCGGACACCGTCCGGCTGACGGTGGAGCGGCTGGTATAGAGGCTGCGCCCGGCGGCGGAGAAGCTGCCGCTGCGGGCGGCGGACACGAACATCCTCAGCTGTTCCAGCTCCATGGCTCCCGGCTCAGTAATTGAAGGTATAGGGCAGCAGCTCCGAGAGCTTATAGCTCACATAGCGGTCCCCGGCCTTGGCGCAGAGCACCTCCATATCCGGGGAGAACTCCGCCAGGAACTGACGGCAGGCCCCGCAGGGGGTACACCAGTTTTCGCTGTCGGCATAGATGGCTATGCGGCGAAACTCCCTGTGTCCCTCGCTCACCGCCTTGCAGCAGGCTGTGCGCTCGGCGCAGATGGTACTGCCAAGAGCGGCGTTCTCCACGTTGCAGCCGGTATACACCGTACCGTCGCTGCACTCCAGGGCTGCTCCCACAGGGAAGCGGGAATAGGGGACATAGGCGTTCAGCGAAGCCTTCTTCGCCTTGGACATAAGTTCTCTGTCAGTCATTTTCTCCCTCTCCTTGTTCAGTATTTTCATCGTCCAGTATGATCTCCCAATTTTTGAAATCATACAGGGGATTGCCCAGGTTGGCGTTCAGGCCCCTTATCATGCCCCGGTGGACGATTATCTCCTGATGCTCAAAGCCTATGGAGATGAGCAGGCCCCGGCTGGCCACATGCTCGTAGAAGGCCTGGTACATGCTGGAGCGGGTGGCGTCGGAGGCGGCCAGATAATCCTCCAGGTAGCCCTGGAAAATGGTGTCGGTGCTGCGGGAATAGTTCAGTTCGTCCTCCGGGTCCAGCAGCTCCGTCAAATCAAAGTTGTTGCGCAGCTTCACCTCGCCGTAGTACATGTCGAACTCGCCCTCCTCCAGGGCGGTCATGTAGTCGTCCCAGGTCAGCTCCTGCACGTCTATCTTAAGGCCTATGGTGGCCATATCCTCGGCAAACTTATGGCACATGCCGGTCTTTGCGCTGCTGTCGCTGCACACGATGAGCTTCAGAGTGGCGTCCTCCCCGGCGGACATGTACTCCAGCCAGCCGTCCCCGTCATAGTCCTTCAGTCCCGCATTCTCCAGGATGGATTTGCAGGAGTTCAGGTTGTACTCCATGGTCTGGGCATAGAGCTCCGGATAGGCAGCACAGGTGGGATACATGGCCACGGGGGTGCCCACGCCGTTGCCGTGGAGCAGCTCCTCGGCAAAGTAGTCCCGGTCGAAGGCGTAGTTCATGGCCATGCGTATGGTGTCGTAGCGGCCCAAGGGGCTCTCGTTGTTGAACTGTATATAGTGGAGGTTGGTGGTGGGATAGCTGCGTATCTCACTGGTGCGGGCGTAGCCCAGGTTGGTATAACTGGAGGGGTCGTTGATGACCACGTCTATGATGCCGTCGTCAAAGGCGCTGATGATGCTCTCGGCGGAGGCATACTCCTTCAGGTACACCGTGTCCACCGGCAGGTCCCGGTAATCCTCGTAACCCTCATAGGCCACCAGGGCGGTATAGTCCGCATTGTATGTATAGGGCCCGCTGCCGGTGGGCCGGGGCTCGTTCATCTCGCCGTATTTTATAATAGGTATGTTCAGCAGCTTCACGAACTGGGTATCCCCTATGCCCAATGTGACATAGAAGTTCTCGTCGTCATAGCCGGCCCCCTGGAAGCTGGAGAAGCGCCCCCTGTAGCGGTCGGAGTTGATGGCCATATTCAGAGAATAGCTCAGATCCCGGCCGGTCACCGGCGTGCCGTCGTGGAAAGTGTGCCCCTCCCCTATCTTGAAGGTCCAGCTCTTGCCGTCCTCGGTGCAGCTCCACTCGGTGAGCACGTTTGGGATGGCCTCGAAGTTGTTGTCCACCTCCACCATGTTCTCGTACACCAGGCTGCACACCAGCTGGTTGGAGCGGTTGGTGGCTATGAGGGGATTGAAGGAGTAGTTGGTGTTGCAGTTGAGGGAGAACACATTGTCCGCCCCCAGATTGCGGGTCACGTCCTTGCCCTCGGTGGAGTCCGGGATGCCGGCATAGGGGTCGTCGCTGTCGCTGCTGCTGCAGCCGGTGCAGCTGAGCAGCATGGCCAGAGCCAACAGCAGCGTCAGCATCTTAAAGCGTATCTTCATGTATCTCTCCTTATCAAAGAACTATGGCCGCCCCCTGGCTGCCCCGGTCCCCCCTGGTGTAGCGGTGGGACCAGTACTTGTCATGGCTGCACATGGTGCACTCTGTGGATATGTCTATATTCTCCGCCTTCACTCCCAGCTGCATCAGCCGCCGGGCGTTGGCCGCCCTCAGGTCCACCATGGTCTTCCCGTCCTCCCGGCGGTCGAAAAGGCCCCGGGTATCTCCTCCCAGGTACTTCTCTATGGCCAGGGGCACGTCGTCGTCGGTCTCGAAGCAGCAGCGGCCTATGGAGGGGCCTATGGCCGCCCGGATGCTCTCCGGCGCGGCTCCCAGGCTCTCCATCTTGTCCAGGGCGTTTTTCAGTATATCCCCCACGGAGCTGCGCCAGCCGCAGTGTATTGCCCCGGCCACGGAATGTTCCCCGTCCCACAGCAGCACCGGCACGCAGTCGGCCACCATGCACAGTATGGGCAGGCCCTTCACGCCGGTGACTATGCCGTCGGCCTCATAGGGCACCGGGGACATGCACACATGCCTGTCCTCTTCCGTCACTATGCGCACCTGATTGCCGTGGACCTGCTTTGTAACGGCCATGCCGTCTATGCCCACGCCCATGAGGGCGCAGAGGCGGCGGTAATTCTCCCTCACGGCCTCCGGGTCGTCCCCCCGGTTCGCCCCCAGGTTCAGGGAACTGAAGCCCCCCTTGCTCACCCCGCCATAGCGGGTGGTGAAAGCGTGGCGGGCGCCTATTATGTCCGAGCTCATGTATATGAGCCCGTTTTCATTGTTCTCTTTAAAGCTCATGGCATCTCCGTCCTGCCGGGCGGGCAGGCTTTTACTGTACCTTTACTGGTTCCTGCCGCAGCATTCCTTGTATTTCAGTCTCCGGCTGCCGTCGGCCTTCATCTTGCCGCAGGGGCAGGGGTCGTTGCGGCCGGGCTTGGGAGCCTTCTTCACCGGCTGCTTTTTCACCGGCTCGCCTCCCACGTTGGCGGCTGCGTTCTTTGCCACGGCCTTGCGCTCTATGGGCTGTTCCCGGCGCACCTGGACGGTGAAGAGCCGGCGCACCGTCTCCTCCCGGATGCCGTGGACCATGGCCTCGAACATGTCGAAGCCCTCCTGTTTATAGGCGTCTATGGGCTTTACGGCGCCGTAGCCCCTCAGGCCGATACCCCGCTTCAGCTCGCTCATGGCATCGATATGGTCCATCCAGTACTCGTCCACCACCCGGAGCATGATGACCCGCTCCAGCTCCCGCATCAGAGGAGTGCCGTTGGGGGCCAGGCCGAAAGCGGCCTCCCGGGCGGCATAGACCTTCTCCGCCAGCTCGTTGACCTTCTCGGCCACCTGCTCCCATTTGGCAAAGCCGCCGAAATCCTCTATCCTCAGGGTGCCGGGGCGCATGAACAGCTTTTCAAAGGGCTGGAGAGCGGCGTCCAGCTGCTGCTGGCTCTCGGCGGCGGCGCCGCCCAGGCCGTCGGACACGGTGGAATTGACGAACTCGTGGATCATGTTCATTATCTGCTGCCGGATATCCTCCCCGTCCAGCACCTTGCGGCGCTCGCCGTAGATGATATTCCGCTGCTGGTTCATCACGTCGTCGTATTCCAGCACGCTCTTTCGGGTCTGGAAGTTCCGGCTCTCCACGGTCTTCTGGGCCTGCTCTATGGCCCCGGAGAGCATCTTGTGGTCCAGAGGCATGTCCTCGTCAACCTTCAGCGTCTCCATCATATTCATTATCCGCTCCGAGCCGAAAAGCCGCATAACGTCGTCTGTAAGGGCCAGGTAGAAGCGGCTCTCGCCCGGGTCCCCCTGGCGGCCTGCACGGCCTCTCAGCTGGTTGTCTATACGCCTTGACTCGTGGCGCTCGGTGCCCAGGATGAACAGGCCCCCGGCCGCTCTCACCTTCTCCGCCTCGTCGTCGGTGACGGCCTTGTGCTCCTTCATCTTTTGGGCAAAGAGGCTGCGGGCCTCCAGAATGTCCTTGTCCTGAGTGTCCCCGTAGCCGGTGGCCTCGCTGATTACCTCCTCGGAATAGCCCGCCTTGCGCAGGTCGTTCTTGGCCAGGTACTCGGCGTTGCCCCCCAGCATGATATCCGTGCCTCGGCCGGCCATGTTGGTGGCGATGGTGACGGCGCCCAGCTTGCCCGCCTGGGCCACTATCTCCGCTTCCTTCTCATGGTACTTGGCGTTCAGCACCGTGTGGGGGATGCCCCGCTTTTTCAGCAGGGAGGACAGGTATTCGCTCTTCTCTATGGACACGGTGCCCACCAGCACCGGCTGCCCCTTCTCATGGCAGGCGGCTATCTGCTCGATGATGGCCCGGTTCTTCCCCGTCTCGTTTTTATACACCACGTCCGGGTCGTCCAGGCGGATGACCGGCTTGTTTGTGGGTATCTCGATGATGTCCAGGCGGTATATGGCCTCGAACTCCTCCGCCTCGGTGACGGCAGTGCCGGTCATGCCGGAGAGCTTGTTATACAGGCGGAAGTAGTTCTGGAAGGTGATGGTGGCCAGGGTCTTGTTCTCCTTCTGCACGTCCACGTGCTCCTTGGCCTCTATGGCCTGGTGGAGCCCCTCGGAGTAGCGGCGGCCCAGCATCAGGCGGCCGGTGAACTCATCCACGATGATGATCTCCCCGTCCTTGACTATATAGTCGATATCCCGCTTCATTATGCCGTGGGCCTTCAGGGCCTGGTTTATATGGTGGCTGAGGGTGGCGTTTTCCATGTCCGCCAGGTTCTCCAGGTTGAAGGCCTTCTCCGCCTTGGCTATGCCCCGGGCAGTGAGAGTGGCGGTTTTGGCCTTCTCGTCCACCACGTAGTCGGCGTCCAGGTCCTCGTCCTCCTCTTCCTTCTCGTCCACGGAGGTGTAGACCTGCTTTTTAAGCCTGCTGACAAAATCGTCCGCCCGGCGGTACAGGTCGGTGCTCTCGTCCCCCTGGCCGGAGATTATCAGCGGGGTCCTGGCCTCGTCTATGAGTATGGAGTCCACCTCGTCCACGATGGCAAAGGCGTGGCCCCTCTGCACCATGCTCTCCTTATACAGGGCCATGTTGTCCCTCAGGTAGTCGAAGCCCATCTCGTTGTTGGTGCCGTAGGTGATGTCGCAGTTGTAGGCCGCCCGGCGCTCATCGTTGTTCAGGCCGTGGACGATAAGGCCCACGCTCAGGCCCATGAAGCGGTGGACCTTGCCCATCCACTCGCTGTCGCGCTTTGCCAGATAGTCGTTGACGGTGACTATGTGTACCCCTTCCCCGGCCAGGGCATTGAGGTAGGCGGGGAGCACGGCCACCAGGGTCTTGCCTTCGCCGGTCTTCATCTCGGCTATGCGCCCCTGGTGCAGCACTATGCCGCCGATAAGCTGCACTCTGAAGGGTTTCATCCCCAGCACACGCCAGGCCGCCTCCCTGACGGCGGCAAAAGCCTCCGGCAGTATATCGTCCAGCGTCTCCCCCTGGGCCAGGCGCTCCTTGAATTCCCCGGTCTTTTCCCTCAGCTCCTTGTCGCTGAGGGCGGAGTACTCCCCGTCCAGAGCCTCTATCTTGTCTACTATGGGATATATTTTCTTCAGCTCCCTGTCGGAATAGGAGCCGAACAGCTTGTTAAGTATGCCCATTTCACTGTGCCTTTCTGACTTTATTTCCGGGCCTCAGCCGGGCCCATGCCTATACGGGGCTTATTGTAGCACATCTTTGTGAACAAAAAAAGTATAATGTTGTCTGTCCGGGTATATATAATCGTTGCCATCCCCGGCTTTTTATGATAAAATTTCTTTTTGTTAAAAAGAGAAGGGGAGATGCTCTGCCCTATGAACAAGATAGGCTTTGACAACGAGAAATATCTCAAGCTCCAGTCCCAGAATATCCGGGACAGGATAAGCAAATTTGGCGGGAAACTGTACCTGGAATTCGGCGGCAAGCTCTTTGACGACTACCACGCCTCCCGGGTGGTCCCCGGCTTCAAGCCCGACAGCAAGGTGAACATGCTGCTGGAAATGAAGGACGATGCGGAGATAGTCATCGCCATCTCCGCCGACGATATCGAGCGCAGCAAGCGCAGGGGCGATCTGGGCATCACCTACGACGAGGACACCCTCCGCCTTATCGACGCCTTCCGGGGCATCGGCCTCTATATCGGCAGCGTGGTCATCACCCACTACCGGGGCCAGGCCGTGGCCGACCAGTTCAAAAAGCGGCTGGAGATGCTGGGCATCCGGGTGTACAAGCACTATATAATCCCCGATTACCCCTCCAACGTACCCCTCATCGTCTCCGAAGAGGGCTTCGGTCTCAACGACTATATTGAGACCCAGCGCAGCCTGGTGGTGGTCACCGCCCCCGGCCCCGGCTCCGGCAAGATGGCCACCTGCCTCAGCCAGCTCTACCACGAGCACAAGCGGGGTATCAGCGCCGGCTATGCCAAGTTCGAGACCTTCCCCGTGTGGAACCTGCCCCTCAAGCACCCGGTGAACCTGGCCTACGAGGCCGCCACCGCCGACCTGGACGACGTGAACATGATAGACCCCTTCCATCTGGAGGCCTACGGCGTCACCACCGTCAACTACAACCGGGACGTGGAGATCTTCCCTGTCCTGGAGGCCATATTCAAGCGCATCTACGGCTCCAGCCCCTACAAGAGCCCCACGGACATGGGAGTCAATATGCTGGGCTTCTGCATCCAGGACGATGAGGTCTGCGTGGAGGCCTCCAAGCAGGAGATACTCCGCCGCTACTATGCCGCCGCCTGCGGCGTGCGCCGGGGCACTTCCGACCCCAACGAGGTGAGGAAGATAGAGCTCATCATGAATTCCCTGGGCCTCACCCCCGCCGACAGGCCCGTGGTGGCCGCCGCCCTGGACAAGGCGGAAAAGACCGGCGGCCCCGCCGTGGCCCTGGAGCTCAACGACGGGCGCATCGTCACCGGCAAGACCTCCTCCCTGCTGGGGGCCTCCTCCGCCTGCCTGCTCAACGCCGTGAAGGCCCTGGCCGGCATCGACAGGAAGCTGCCCCTTATAGCCCCCGGCGTCATCGAGCCTATCCAGCACCTGAAGGTGGAGCACCTGGGCAACCACAACCCCCGGCTCCACACCGATGAGCTGCTCATCGCCCTGTCCATCTGCTCCGTCACCAACCCCATGGCCGGCTGCGCCATCGAACAGCTGGACAATCTCAAAGGCTGCGAGGCCCACTCCTCCGTCATCCTCTCCCACGTGGACGAGGACCTGTTCAAAAAGCTGGGCATCAACATCTCCTTCGAGCCCAAATACCAGGCCAAGAAGCTGTTCCATAAGTAATTTCTTGCTTACCGGCCAAAATCCCCGGATATTCCAGGAATATCCGGGGATTTTGGCATCTTATTGTTTTTTCAGCTCTCCCGGGCTGATGCCGAAGCTCTCCCGGAAGGCCCGGTGGAAAGCGGAATAGTCCCCAAAGCCGCTCTCGGCGGCGGCCTTGTTCACGCTCATGCCCTCCCGTATCAGCCTGGCGGCGTGGAGCAGCCGCTTTTGCCGCACATAGGCGTGGACGCTGCTGCCGGTCTGGGATTTGAACAGGCGCATGAAATGATACTTGCTGAGATAGGCCCTTTCCGCCAGCTGCTCCACCCGCAGCTCTTCCCCCAGGTTCTCGTTTATATAGGAGAGCACCTGGCGTATCTTGGGGTCGTACTGGCCGTAGCCCGTCTCCCCGGATACCGCGGTCATCCGTCCGATATATATGAGCAGCTGGATTATATAGCTCTCCCGCAGAGCCTCCGCCCCGAAGCCCTGGTCCTCCGCCGCCCTCTCATAGGCCCGTATCACTTCCTCCATGGCCAGGCGCTGCTGCTCTGTGGGCAGCAGCAGGTGCTCTCCCCTCTTGTCCGCCTGGTCGAAGCTGTCCATCAGGCGGGCGCCAGGGGCGCTGCGGTCAAAATACTTCCCGTCCAGATATATGATTATCCGCTCGTAGGGCTCGGACTTGTCTATCATGGCCTTGTGGATGGTGTGGTGCTTTACCAGCAGCACGCTCCAGGGCTTGAGAGCATAGCTGCTGCCCTCCACGGTGTAGTCCACCCGGCCGGACAACAGCAGCACTATCTTGTCGAATTCGTGGAAGTGAAAGTCCAGCTCCTGGCCCGCAGTGTCCCGCAGATGGAAATAGCGGTAGTTTTCCCGCAGGTAGCCCGCCCGGCTGACACTGGATTCTTCTCTCATCTTCTCACCCCCGTTCCCCATTCTACAGCATTATATGCAAGGCTTCAAGGCTTTTTCTCCCTGTACCTTGCATACCCTACGGCACAACAGACATAGCAGGGACCCGGCGCCTCTCCGCCGGGTCCCTGCTACATATATTCATATGCCGCCGCTTATCTCAGGCGTTCAAAGCCGTCCTCGCTGGGCTTTTCCACCTTGGGCTTCACGGCCTTTTTCTGCATGTTCATGATCAGCAGCCACTCATACAGCAGCAGCTGCATTGCGGCCCCCAGCATTATCATATGCATGCCCATATACCTGTCGTCTGCCAGGGCCATGATGCACATCATCACACCCATCATAATGGTAAAGAAGCTCTGCCAGGTCTTCACCGCCCCATAGGCAAAGCCCGCCGCCCGGAAGAAGGCCATCATGGCGGTTATTATAGCCATCATCTCTATAAGGTAGGACCAGATGACGCTGTTGAGGGCGTTCTGCTTATAGCAGATCACCAGCCAGAGAGCATAGAGGGCTATGGGCAGGGTGGTGCCCAGGCAGGCCAAAGCAGGGTGGCGCAGCTTGCCGTATTTGTCGTTTGCGCTGCCCAGCACCAGAGGATAGGCCAGGCCGGAGGCTATGGCCAGCAGCGCCAGCACCAGAAGCAGCTGTGCGTCCTTATCCGTCTCGCTGGTGGCGATGAGCACCACGCCGCCCAGGGCCATCACCAATCCGCAGGTCCAGCGGGCTATGGTAAACAGCTTGCCCTCGTTTCTCAGGGCCTGGCAAAATTCCATAGGTATATACAGCTTCTCGCCGCGGGCGCGCTCTATAAAGCGGTTGAACAGCAGCGCCGAGGCCAGGATGACCAGGGGCACCAGGTAGTTGAACACGCTGCGCTCAGCCAGGCCAGCCTCGTCAAAGGCCATCTGGTCCTGGAGCCAGCGGAAGAACACCCCAAAGGCTCCCGCTCCGGCCACATAACAGGATATCTCCAAAGATTTTTTTTGCATAATCACTTTCCCGTTTCAATAACTATTGATTGAAGCCCTTACCACAGCGGGCCAGGAGAAATACAACAGTTTAATTTTATACTCATTTATCCATACAGTCAAGGAAAAACGGAGGCACGCCCATGAAAAGAACCCTTATAGCCGCCTATCTGGCGCTTCTGGTCACCTTTATTCCCGCCTTCTGCCTGGTCTGGCGCAGCGGGGGAGACGCTGTCCCGGCGGAGCCCGGCTCCAGTCCCGGCCCCGCCGCCTCCCGCCTCATGGCCGCAGAGCTCTCCTCTGCGCCTTCCCCCTCTCCCTCCGCCCTGCCAAGTCCCAGCCCCAGCCCCACGCCCGCCGTCGCCCAGGCGGCGGAGCCCGCCCCGGAACGGCTGCTGGTAAAGTGCGGCCCGGAGGTCTACGATGTGGACATGCAGGAATATCTCACCGGCGTGGTGGCCGCGGAGATGCCCGCCTATTTCGAGCCGGAGGCCCTGAAGGCCCAAGCCGTGGCCGCCCGGACCTACGCCATGTACTGCGCCGATACCGGCCGCCACAGCGACGCCCAGGTCTGCACCGACTACTCCTGCTGCCAGGCCTGGATAAGCCGGGAGGATATGGAGAGCAACTGGGGAGAGAACTTTGAAGAAAACTACGCCGCCGTCAGCCGGGCCGTGGAGGAGACGGAGGGGGAGTATCTGGTCTACGAAGGCCAGCCGGTATTCGCCGCCTTCCACTCCTCCTCCTGCGGCGCCACCGAGGACTGCGGCGCCATCTGGAACCCTCTGCCCTATCTGGTGAGCGTGTCCAGCCCGGAGACCGCCGACACCGTACCCGGCTTTGTGAGCCAGGTGGAGCTGAGCTCCCTGGACTTCCGGGACACGGTGCTCTCCGCCTATCCCTGGGCGGACTTCACCGGCGGGGAGAGCTCCTGGGTGGGCGGGATAACTCTGGATGACAGCGGCCGGGTGGCCTCCGCCCTGCTTGGAGGAGTGGAGATATCCGGGGCGGAGATACGCAGCCTTTTCTCCCTGCGCTCCACCGCCTTCACCCTGGAATACACCGGCTCCGGCTTCCTCTTCACCGTCACCGGCTACGGTCACGGCGTGGGAATGAGCCAGCACGGGGCGAATCTCATGGCTGCTCAGGGCAGCGATTACACCCGGATACTGGCTCATTATTACCCCGGCACTCAGCTGGTCAGCTGAAAAGCTGGCCGGGTCCCCTTATTTTACACGTTTATATGTCACAAAGCAGTAGCGCAGGCCGTCTTCCTCCTGCCAGAGCTCCTCTCCCTGCCGCTGCCAATGCTCATCGGCGTCCAGGTCGGGAAAGTAGCTGTCCGACCTGGGCGCCAGGTCTATCTTGGTTATATGCACCGTGTCCACCCAGGGCATGAACTGCCGGTAGACACTCTCTCCGCCTATCACCAGGCAGCGTTCCTGCCGGGCGGCGGCGGCCAGAGCCTCCTCCGTGCTGTGGACCAGCTCCGCCCCCTCTATCTCCAGTTCCTGCCGGGACACCACGATGTTGTGACGCCCTTTCAGGGGCCTGCCCCCGGGAAAGTCTCCCAGGGTCTTCCGCCCCACTATTACCGCCGCTCCCATGGTCAGCTCCTTGAAATGGGCCCGGTCCGCTTTCAAAACCACCGGCTGGGTGCCGCCGCTGCCTATGCCCCAGTCGGAATACACCGCAACTATAGCTTCCATGGGCATCACAGGGCCACCGGTATCTTGCCGGTGAATTCGGAGTACTGGTAGTTTTCCATGGTGAAGCTGTCCCGGGTGAACTTGTAGAAGTCAGTCACCTCCGGGTCCATATGGAAGGTGGGCGCGCTCTTCGGCGGGTTCTTTATTATCTCCTCTATGGCGGGCACATGCCGGTCATAGATGTGGGCGTCGGCTATCACGTGGACAAACTCCCCGGGCTTGAGGCCCGAGACCTGGGCCATCATCATGGTGAGCACGGAATACTGCACCACATTCCAGTTGTTGGCCGCCAGCATGTCCTGGGAACGCTGGTTCAAAATGGCGTTGAGCCGGTCCCCGGTGACGTTGAAGGTCATTGAATAGGCGCAGGGGTAGAGGGCCATCTCCGACAGGTCGGCAAAGTTATATATATTGGTCATGATGCGCCGGGAGGCGGGGTTGTGCTTCAGGTCCCACAGCACCTTGTCTACCTGGTCCATGTCCCCCTCCGGATAGTGGTGCTTTATGCCCAGCTGGTAGCCGTAAGCCTTGCCTATGGAGCCGTTCTCGTCGGCCCAGGCGTCCCAGACCCGGGTACGCAGGTCGTGGACATTGTTGCTCTTGGCCTGCCATATCCACAAAAGCTCGTCTATTGCCGACTTCCAATAGGTGCGGCGGATGGTGAGTATGGGGAACTCCTCCGCCAGATTGTAACGGTTCACGATGCCGAACTTTTTCACCGTGTGGGCGCTCTCGCCGTCTTCCCAGCGGGGGCGCACTTCCCTGTCCGTATCCCAGACGCCGTTGTCCAGGATGTCCCTGCAATTTTGGATAAATATCTCATCAGCTCTGCTCATGCTGTCTTTTCCCGCCTTCCTCGATTTTCCGCCGGCACAGCCCGGCGGTATGCACAGAGGATATTCTAACACAGGCACCACCTCTGCTGCAACAGAATACTATGGAAATGGAGGTGCTGCTTTTGAAATTTGCTGTCATCGGCGGAGATAAAAGGTCGGCGCTGCTGTGCTCCCTGCTGTGGCGGGACCGGCACATAGTACACAGCTTCGCCCTGGAAAAAGCTGAGCTGCCCGCAGAGATACCCAAGGCCGGCTGCCTGCAGAGCTGCGTCTACGGGGCCGACTGCGTGATACTGCCCACCCCGGCGGAGAAAAACGGCCTCATCAACGCCCCCTATGCCTCCCAGCCCCTGGCTGTGGATGAGCTGCTGGTGAGCCTGTGGCCCGGCCAGCTGCTCATAGGCGGGAAGCTGGGCCGGAAGCTGAGCATGGGCGCCCTGGAGCAGGGCCTGCAGACGGCGGACATAATGCAGCGGCGGGGCTTTACCGTGGGCAACGCCGCCCTCACCGCCGAGGGGGCGGTGGAAAAACTCATGGCCTCAAGTCCCCGCAGTCTCTGGGGCAGCTCCGTCCTGGTCACCGGCTGGGGCAGGATAGCCAAGATACTGTCTCTGCGCCTGTACGCCCTGGGGGCCGCGGTCACGGTGGCGGCCCGCAAAGAGGGGGACCGGGCCATGGCCAGAGCCCTGGGCCTGGAGGCCCTGGACTTCCCGCAGCTGCCGGAGGCCCTGGAGGGCTTTGACTTCGTCGTCAACACCGTGCCGGAGCAGGTGCTGGGAGAAAAGGAGCTGGGCTGCATCCGCCGGGATGCCCTGCTCATGGAGCTGGCCTCCGCCCCGGGGGGCTTTGACCCGCACCGGGCGGAGGAGCTGGGGCTGAAAGCCCTGGCCGCCCCGGGGCTGCCGGGCCTCTGCGCCCCCTACACGGCGGCGGAGCTGATGCTGGAGGCCATATATTCAACAATAAGGGAGAGGGAAGAATGAGCATTGAAAGCAAAAAAAGACTGGGGCTGGCCCTGTGCGGCTCCTACTGTACCTTTGAAAAACTCTTTGCCGCCGCTGAAAAGCTCAGCGACAAGTATGAGCTGATACCCATAATGAGCGAGAACGCCGCCGAGACCGACACCCGCTTCGGCGCAGCCTCCGAGCACATAAAAAAGTTGATGCTGCTCAGCGGGAAAAAGGTGGTGACCACCATAGCCGAGGCGGAGCCTCTGGGGCCGGCCACGCCTATGGACGCCCTGCTTATCGCCCCCTGCACCGGCAACACCCTGGCAAAGCTGGCCAACGGCATCACCGACACCTCAGTCACCATGGCCGCCAAGGCCCATATGCGAAACGGCCGGCCGGTGATCATCGCCCTGTCCACCAACGACGGGCTCTCCGGCTCGGCGGAAAATATCGCCAAGCTCCTCAACCGTAAGGGCGTTTACTTCGTGCCCTTCCGCCAGGACGACCCGGCCAAGAAGCCCCGCAGCCTCCAGGCCGATTTCTCCCTCCTGGACGAGACGGTGCAGGCCGCCCTCAGAGGCTGGCAGATACAGCCCATACTTAAATAGCCCTTCCGCCGCGGCTCCGGGGCGCTATTCCTTGTTGCCTTGAGCGGGCTAATCTGTTATAATGGAGCTTGAGCTCCCGTGTTTGTGAGGTGAAGGCTATGGCTCTGAACAAGGAATATTTCGATTCCATAGACATAAATATCGTCAGGCAGAAATACTACAACGCCAACAAAGTCAATTCCCTCCTGGAGGACATCCGCCGTCAGGCGGAGGCCATGGAGGAAGAGAACCGTCAGCTGAAAGCCCAACTGGCAGACATGGGGCTGGGCAAGACCGAGATAGGAGACACCCTGCTCACCGCCCAGGCAGCCGCTCGGGACATAGTCAGCAAGGCTAAAATACAGGCCGCCAAGATCCTGGCGGAGGCCCGGCAGCAGAGGGAAGACATTCTCTCCGGGGTGGTGGATCAGCAGGAGTACGCCGCCGACTGCGTGCGCAAGACCTTCGACAAGATAGTCCATCAGCAGCTGGAGAGCATAGAACTGCTCAACGGCATGTGGCAGGAATTCCTCTGCGGCCTCATCACCGAGGGCCCCGAGCCCAAAGCCCCTCCCGCTGCCGGCCCGGCCCAGCCGGAGAGAGCTCCCCGGCCCCCCGTGGAGGATAAGGCCAGGATAAGCGAGCTGGAGTCCATGGTGAACAACATCGCCCGGGAGCTGTCGGAGATAATGGGCCGCAGCCGGGACGAGGAGTGCAAGGTATAAAACAGGGATATATGAAAAGGCAGAGCGGTTCATTTTCCGCTCTGCCTTATTTTTTCTCCCGCTCTCCCCGTTACTGGTGCAGCTCCAGGGGCAGCTGGTCCGGGTCGAAAAAGAAAGTCATTTTCTTCCCCGTATAGGTATCCAGCCGTATCTCCTCGCAGGGTATGCCCAGAGCCGCCAGCTCCGCCACCGCCCCCTCAATGTCCTCCACCTTGAAGGCCAGATGGCGCAGGCCCAGGGCCTCCGGCCTGGTTGGCCGCTCCGGCGCCCGGGGCCGGGCAAATATCTCCAGCTCAATGTCCCCGCAGGCCAGGTCCAGCTTCCAGTCACCCCGGTCCTGCCGGTAATTCTCCCGTATCACCCGGAAGCCCAGCTTGTCCACATAAAATTCCCTTGAGCGCCGGTAATCCGACACGATTATTGCCACATGGTGAATGGCGTCCAGTTTCATTTCCCCGCTCCTCCCTCAGCTCTGCCGCTCCGTGAAGCGGCCTTTCATATCCGGGCGCAGCTGCTCCAGAAGAGCTATGCAGCCCCGGTTCACGTCCCGCCAGGTGGCCTGAAAGTCCCGGGTGTACCAGGGGTCCGCCACCGGCCGGTCCTCCCCGGCAAAGCTCATGAGCATGCGCAGCTTCCCCTCCCTATCGCCGCCGAAGCAGCGGGCCATGCTGCGCATATTGGCCTCGTCCATGCCTATGAGCAGGTCATAATACTCATAGTCCCGTTCCCTTATGCGCCGGGCGGTCTTGCCGGTACAGTCGATGCCGTGCTCCATGAGCTTGCGCCGGGCCGGGGGATACACCCCGTTCCCCAGCTCCTCGCTGCTGGTGGCGGCGGAGGCTATCTTGAAGTCTCCGGCTATCCCAGCGCGCTGCACCATGTCCTTCAGTATGAACTCCGCCATGGGGCTTCGGCATATGTTGCCGTGGCAAATGAATAGTACTTTAATCATCTTCTTATATCTCCATTTAAGTCTTGTATTTCTTCTCAAACGCTTGATATTTCAGGGTTTTCCGACTTTTGAGTTTTCCTTTCTTTTTAAGGTATCTTCTCAAATCTTCTCATATTTTCTTATGTTTTTCCCTGCAATCTTGGTAAATCCATTGGTAAAGCAAGCGTCCTTACCAACGGGCTTTTTTAACTATTCGCTATCCGATATACTTCTTCCTTTGCATCATCAAAATTCACATGGGTGTAAGTGTTCAAGGTTACACTGATGTCTGCGTGACCCATGATATACTGCAAGGTTTTCGGATTCATACCGGATTTTGCCATATTAGAGCAAAAGGTGTGCCTGCATACATGAGGGGTAACTTTCGGCATCTGGATACGGTAAATCCTGTTGTATTTCTGAATGATATGCTCCAGATACTTTTCCCAGTGAAGGGCAACCATCGGCATATCGTTTTTATCCAGAAACAAAAATCCTGCATATCCTTCCACCATCGGTTCAACTTTTGGTGTCTTGCGGTTGGCAATGATTCTGCGAAAACACGCTGCGACAGCTTCCGTCATCGGCACATAGCGGATGCCTTTGTCAGTTTTTGGTTCTTCAATTACATACTGCATCTGTGCAGTACGCTGTAACTGATGGTCTACCTTGATACGCATTTCTCCAAACTCGATTTCTGAAACCGTCAGTCCACAGAACTCTGAGATACGAAGCCCTGTGTGAAAAAGAATATAGATTGCATCATAGTATCTGCTAAAATGTTTATCTTCCTGAATAAACTTTAGCAAATCTCTCTGCTGCTTTCGGGTAATTGCTTCTCTGGTAACAGAGTCATTGACAATGACGGATGCAAGCTCAAA
>DVHY01000076.1 GCA_018711755.1 Candidatus Limivicinus faecipullorum
TCCTCGCTGTAGTGTCGCATTCCTTTTCTTCCAGACATAACAATACCCCCTGATGTAGTACTTCTATTTTCCTACATCTGGGGGCTTTTTGTCTATTGTCCGTTTTTACTGGTCCTGTTCATTTTTAACCGCTTGCTTTTTTGAGGGCCCTGGATATCACTTGGTCCCCTTTATAGGCTCTACGTCAAAACCGACGATATCCCCGGTGACTGCGTCCACCTCATACTCATATTCCATGAGCTGGGTTTTCATCTCCACCTCGTATATGAGGTTCAGCCCTCTCAGCTCCATCTTGCACTGGATATCGCTCAGGTCCTTTTCGGAGATGTTGGCATGGGCCATAGCCAGCTTTTTAGCCTCTTCCTCCCCCAGGAGGATGGTGGCGCCGGTCTGCTTTGAGTCTGCGGCTGTGCTGTTCTCGCCCGCATCCGCGCCGGTCTGGGCCTGGGCGGCAGGCTCATCCATAGCCGAGGCGGCCACAGCGTCTTCGGCGGGGACGGTCATATCCGTCTTCTGCCAGCTCTCCACCCGGCCGGTGGTGCTGTCGATGTAATACTCATAGCGGTAATCCCCGGCGGTGAAGATGACCTGATAGAGCATCATGCCGTTTTGCTCTTTCAGCAGCACGGAGCTGAAGTCCGCATCCTTCTCGGCCACTTTGCTGTGTTCCAGAGCGGCATCGGCGGCAGCGTCGGCGCCTATGTAGGGCACTGCTGTGACAGCCGGGGAAGCTACGGCTCCATCGGCTCCGCTTTCGGCGGCGCTGCCGGAAACGGCGGCCGTCTCATCCTTGCCCTCATCAGTCTTGGCGGGCTCCTCCTCGTCTTCCGTAGCCGGGGCGGCGGTGGGGCTCGGCTCCGCTTCATCCTCTGCAGGCAGCGGGCTCACTTCCGGAGAAGTGTATACCTGCTCGGTCTGGCTGCGGCCGTTATCAGGCAGCATGTCCGACACCCAGGCGGGCAGAGCGTCGTAATAAGACAGCGCATAGCCTCCCATAGTCGCGGCAAGGACGACGATAAGTATCACTATTATTACCCAAAGGAAGCCTCTTTTTTTCTTTTTAGGGCTGGGATTGTTTTCGTTTTCAGGCATATTTATACCTCCCCTGTGATTCTGATTATGAATCTATCACAAAAATACGGGAAAAACATGAACGCCAGATTAAATTAAGCAAAGTAATTTTTTGCCGTTTCCGAGTCATGCTTTATGTGGCTGGAGAGTATCTGCACATCGTCAAACTTCATCTCCGGCCTTATAAAGGAATAGAACTCAACTCTGGCCTTCTGCCCGTACAGATTCCCGGAAAAGTCCAGGATATGGCTTTCCACATTTGCCCTGGCGCTGTTAGACACGGTGGGGCGCACCCCTACGTTTGTAGCGGCGGCGTAGCTTCTGCCGTCCTGCAAAACGACCCGTGTCACGTATACGCCGTGGCGGGGCACAAGCACGCCCTGAGGGAAAAATATATTGGTGGTAGGCGTGCCCATCTTCGTCCCCAGATGGTAGCCGGAACAGACGGTATTCGTGAGGAAGTATGGGTGCCCCAGATAGCGGCGAGCCTGCTCCATATCCCCCTGAGCGATAAGGCTGCGGATATAGGTGGAGCTCACCACCCGGCCGTCCAGCATCACCGGCGGGATTATATCACAGCCGATATCATGGGCAAGGCAATAGTCCTTCAGTCTCCTGGCGGTCCCCTCTCCCTTGTAGCCGAAGCAGAAATCGTGGCCCACTACGATCCAGCCGATGTTGAGCTGGGAGATGATGTTCTCAATGAATTCCCGCCAGGGCATCTCCATAAGCACCCTATTGAAGTGGAGGAAGACCACATCGTCAATACCGTATATCCGGCGTATCACATCCGTCCTGTCCTCGGCGCTGTTTATAAGGGGCGTCTCCCGGCCGAAAACCAGGTTGTCCGGGTGGACGTCGAAGCTGAGTACGGCGGGGCTGGCCCCGGACTGTGCGGCTCTCTCCTTTGTTTTTTCCAGCAGAGCCCCGTGTCCAATATGCACTCCGTCGAAAAATCCCAGGGCAATGGCCCTCTTTATATCTGACATATATGACCTCTCAAACTTCAAAAAAACTCTTTACCGTTTTCAGTATACCCTTTTCCTCCCGGCCCAGCATGAGGAAATCTCCGGCGGGAGAGTATACCCGGTAGTCTCCGTCGGCAAGCTCCATGGGCAGCTCATTGCCGCAGCGGATCTTTTTCTCCTGGGCCTGGGTCACCGTGCAGGCAGGGAGCCGGTAAAAGAGGCTGTCCACAGGCAGCAGCAGTTCCTCAGCCCTGCCATTGTCCGCATACTCCTGGACCTGAGCCAGCGTGTAGGCGTCCTCCACCCTGAACTCCCCCGCCTCCAGGCGGCGCAGTCCGCTCATGCATCCCCCGCAGCCAAGGGCCTGGCCCAGGTCATGGCAGAGGCTGCGCACATAGGTGCCTTTAGAGCAGCTGATGTCCAGCAGATAGTCGCCTCCGGCTTCACCCGCCAGGCTGATGTTGTATACCTTTATCTTCCTGGCCTTGCGCTCCACCTGACCGCCCTTGCGGGCGATCTCGTACAGGGGGCGGCCCTTATGCTTAATGGCGGAGTACATAGGCGGCACCTGCTCCTGTTCGCCCCGGAAAGTTTTAAGAGCGGCCTCAAGCTCCTCCCTGGTGGCTGAGACCGGGTGCTGTTCCAGCACTCTTCCGCTGGTGTCCTGGGTATCCGTCACAAGGCCCAGGCGGAGGGAAGCCAGGTAGCGTTTGTCATGCCCCTCGGCAAATTCTACCGCCCTGGTAGCTCTGCCCACGAATACCACCAGGATTCCGGTGGCCATGGGGTCCAGAGTGCCGGAGTGTCCGATGCGTCTCTGGTGCAGTATGCCCTTGAGCTTGACCACCACGTCATTGCTGGTCCAGTCCGGCGCCTTGTCAATAAGCAGGATGCCGTTCATTTCCAGATTTCGTCAATGACCTGGAGCAGCAGCTCCTCGGCCATTTTGGGCGTACCCATTATGGTGCAGCCGGCGGCCATATTGTGGCCTCCACCGCCGAATACGGCGCAAATATCGCTGCTGTTAACCTCAGGAGTGGAGCGCACGGAGATCTTGCAGTTGCCGTCGGCCTGCTCCCTGATGGTTATGCTCACCACCGACTCCTCCGCCCGGCCGGCGAGACCGGCCAGATCGTCGCAGTCGTCCTCCGTGGCCCCGGCCTTCTCCATCATCTCAAGGCTGACGGTGGCCACGCTTATCCGGCCGTCTCTGTAATAGTGCATGCCTGCGTAAATGAGGCTCTCCAGCATGAGCCTGGCCCGGGAAACTTTCCTGAAAAAGCGCAGGTTCACCATGGAGTTGTCCGCGCCCAGGCGCAGCAGCTCCGCAGCCGCCCTCATTGAGGCGGAGTTGGTGTTGGAGTACTGGAAGCAGCCGGTATCGGTGCTCAGGCCGATGTACAGCAAGGTGGCCTCGTCCTTTGTTATCTCGGTGTTGATGTTGAGAATCAGCTCCATCACCACCTCGGCGCAGGAGGATTTCTCCGGGCGTATCAGCTCCGCTCCGGCATAATGGCTGTTGGTGGGGTGGTGGTCGATGCAGCAGTTCACCGGGCCCTCATATCCCCTGGGCAGCATGCCCTCGGTGGCTATATCCACAGCCACCACATATTTGTACTTATAGCCGGAGGGGGCGAAGAACTCCTGTACGAAGGGCCGCAGCTTGTCGTTTATCTGGTCGTTGGGATAGAGGTATGCCGTTCTCCCGCCTCTTTTCAATGCGCTGCACAAGGCGGCAGCGGAGGCCGCCGTGTCCCCGTCGGGGTTCTTGTGGGTGAGGATAAGGATGTTTTCATGGCCCAGCAGGGTCTTGGCGCACTGCTTATAGTTCATCGCTCTCACCTTCATCCTGTTTGATGTCCAGGGAATTTATCAGCTGGCTGATATGGGCGCCGTATTCTATGCTGTGGTCGATCTCAAAGACCAGCTCCGGGGTGTAGCGCAGGTTCATGGCGCTGCCCAGCTCCCGGCGCAGCCAGCCTGAGGCGGACTTGAGGCCCTTTTTAAATTCCTTTTCGTCCCGCATCCCCATGACCGACAGCCATATTTTTGAGTAGCGCAGGTCCCCGGTGGTCTCCACCCGGGTCACGCTTATCATCCCCTGCTGGACCCTGGGGTCCTTCACGTTGCGCAGCAGGGATGAAACGACTCTCTGTATATCGTCGTTTGTTCTGGCTAGCTTGTTTGATGACATTTGTTTCTCCTGTATACCCGCATAGGCGCTCACGAAAAGCGCCTATGCATGTTGCCTGTTATCCGTTTATCTGCTCCATGACGAAGCACTCGATGACGTCTCCCACTTTGACGTCGTTGAATTTTTCTATCTGCATGCCGCACTCGTAGCCGCTGGCAACTTCCTTTACGTCGTCCTTGAAACGGCGCAGGGAAGCCAGCTCGCCCTCGTGGATAACGATATTGTCTCTCAGCACCCGCACCTGGCAGCCTCTCTGTATCTTGCCGTCGGTGCAGTAGCAGCCGCAGACCGTGCCCACCTTGGACACCTTGTAGGTCTCTCTCACCTCTGCATGGCCGATGATGGACTCCTTGTACTTGGGGGCCAGCATACCCTTCATGGCGGCCTCTATCTCGTTGATGCAGTCGTAGATGACCCGGTACATACGCATATCCACCTTATTTCGGGCGGCATAGTCCCTGGCGGCGTTGTCGGGGCGCACGTTGAAGCCCACGATGATGGCCCCGGAGGTGGCGGCCAGCATCACGTCGGACTCGTTGATGGCGCCCACGGCGCTGTGGATGACCTTGACTCTAACCTCGTCGTTGGATATCTTCTCCAGGGAGGCCTTCACCGCCTCGGCGGAGCCCTGTACGTCCGCCTTCACAATGATGTTGAGAGTCTTCATCTCGCCTGCCTGAATCTGGCTGAACAGATCCTCCAGGCTCACCTTCTTGGTGCCGCCCAGGCTGTCGTTCATCATCTTCACCCGGCGCTCCTCGGCCAGCTCTCTGGCCATGCGCTCGTCGGCCACGGCGTTGAAGGTATCTCCGGCGCTGGGGACTTCGGACAATCCTGAGATCTCCACGGGGGTGGAAGGCCCGGCTTCGGTGACTCTCTGGCCCTTGTCGTTTATCATGGTGCGCACACGGCCCACTGCGGTGCCGGCGATGATGATGTCTCCCAGCTTCAAAGTGCCGTTTTGCACCAGGACGGTCATAATGGGGCCCCGGCCCTTGTCCAGCCGCGCCTCTATGACTGTGCCCTTGGCGGCGCGGTTGGGGTTGGCCTTCAGCTCCTGGACCTCTGCCAGGACGACCAGGTTCTCCAGCAGATTTTCTATGCCCATGCCGGTCTTGGCGGATATGGGGCAGATAATGGTGTCGCCGCCCCACTCCTCGCTGACCAGGTCATACTCGGTGAGCTGCTGCTTGATGCGCTCGGGGTTAGCGCCCACGGTATCCATCTTGTTGATAGCCACCACCACAGGGATGCCTGCGGCCTTGGCGTGGTTGATGCTCTCTATGGTCTGGGGCATTATGCCGTCGTCGGCTGCCACCACCAGTATGGCGATGTCCGTGACCATGGCGCCGCGGGCGCGCATGGAGGTAAAAGCCTCGTGGCCCGGGGTATCCAGGAAGGTGATGGGGCTGCCGTTCACCTCCACGGTGTAAGCGCCGATGTGCTGGGTGATGCCGCCGGCCTCGCCGGAGGCCACATTGGCATGGCGGATATAGTCCAGCAGGGAGGTCTTGCCGTGGTCAACATGGCCCATTACCACCACTACGGGGGCCCTGCTCACCAGGTCCTCTTCCTTGTCCTGGTGGTCGTCTATGAGCTTTTCCTCCACGGTGACTATGACTTCCTTCTCCACCTTGCAGCCCATTTCCATGGCCACCAGGGCGGCGGTGTCGTAGTCGATAACGTCGGAGATGGAGGCGAAAACGCCCAGTTTGAAGAGCTGTTTTATCACCTCGGCGGCGGTCTTCTTCATGCGGGAGGCCAGTTCGCCCACGCTGATCTCGTCGGGTATCTCCACCTTGAGCTGCTGCTTCTTGGCGATCTCCAGCTGGAGGCGGTTCATCTTGTCCCGCTCCTCCTGGCGGCGCTTGGCGGAAGCGGCCTGCTGGTTGGGGCGCTGCTTGGACCTGCTCTGTATCTTCTCCTTGTTGCCCCGGCGCATATTGCTGGTGTTGGCCTTGTTCCCGGCCATATCGTCATAGCGTTCGTTGTACTTCTCGATGTTGACTGCGGCGCCGCCGCGGGTGTCCACCACCCGCTTTTCCGCCACCTGGCGGGGCACATGGGGCTTGTTTTTCTTCTCTGCAGCCGGAGCCTGCTCTGCGGGGGCAGGGGCAGCAGCATGGGCTGCGGGTTTCTCGGCAGGCTTGGCGGGCTTTGCCTCGGCCTTTTTTCCGCTCTCCGCTTTGGGCGCCGGGGCGGCCTTGGGGCTCTCCGCCTTAGGCGCAGCGTTGAATATCTCCTCCAGGCTGCCGACCTGGTTATGCTGAGTCATGTAATCAAAGATGACGTCCAGCTCATTATTCTCCAGGACCTGCATGTGGTTTTTAGGGGCGGCAACGTAGTCGGTGAGGATCTGGTTGATGACCTTTGAGGGCACATTGAAGTCCTTTGCCACCTCGTGAATTCTGTACTTGATCATGCTCATGCATTAGTCCTCCTCTTTCCTAATCTCTTGTTTCTCTCGTGGGCAGCGGCCTCCTTTTTTCGCCGCTGCGCCCTCTGGAAACGCTCTTCCACCTCTCCGGCGGCCTCCGAAAATGTCTCCGGCCGGAGCTCAGAAAGGCTCTTCATAATTGCGTTTGCAAAGCCCAGGTCCGTCACGGCCGCCATGGAACAGCCGCTCACGCCTACGGCGGCGGATATCTCCTCCTTGGCATAGGGCAGGGATACGGTGGTCACGTTCCTGCCCCGGACGAAGCCTTCCGCCCGGCTCTTTGCGTTGTCCGAAGCGTCTGATGCCAGGAGCAGCAGTTTGGCCTTTCCCGCTCTCACGGCGGAGCCGGTGTTGGTCTCGCCTATCTGGATGGCGTTGGCCCGGCGCATCAGGCCCAGCATGTTGAGTATTTTATCCATCTCTGCCGCCCTCCATCTGCTCCCGGAGTTTTTCATATATCTCCGGCGGGATGCTCACGGAGAGGGCCCTTTCCAGGGCCTTGGCCCTGACCGCCTTTTTGAGGCAGGCAGGCTCCGGGCAGAGGTATGCGCCCCGGCCTGAGGCCTTGCCCTTAAAGTCAAGGCTTATCTCTCCATCCGGGGAACGCACCACCCGGATGAGTTCTTTTTTAGGTTTCATTTCGCGGCAGCCAAGGCATTGCCGCAGGGGTATTTTCTTTTCCATAACTGCCGCCTCCTTTTTTTATGCCTCAGACTCGGGCTTGATGTCTATTTTATAACCGGTGAGCTTGGCGGCCAGGCGGGCGTTCTGACCCTCTTTGCCTATGGCCAGGGAGAGCTGAGAGTCGGGTACGATGACCCGGCAGCTCTTGCCGTCCTCCAGCATGGTGACGCTGAGCACCTCAGAGGGAGAGAGGGCAGCGGCGATATACTCTTCCGGCTTCTCGCTGTACTTTATGATGTCGATTTTCTCGCCGCCCAGCTCGTTTACGATGCTGGCAACTCTGCCGCCCTTGGGGCCCACGCAGGAGCCGATGGGGTCCACGTCCGGGTCTGCGGACCATACAGCCATCTTGGTGCGGCTGCCCGCCTCACGGGCAATGGACTTTATCTCCACGGTGCCGTCGTATATCTCGGGCACTTCCAGCTCGAACAGGCGCTTTACAAGGCCGGGATGGGTGCGGGAGATAAGCACCTGGGGCCCGCGGGTGGAGTTTCTCACTTCCACCACATAGACCTTTATGTGGTCTCCCTCGGTGAGCACCTCGGTCTTGATGCGCTCGTTGGGGGCCAGCATGGCCTCGGTGAACTCGCTGTTGGAGGATATGCGTATGGAGACGCTGCCGTTTCTGGGTTCGATGTGGGAGACCACGCCGGTGAGTATCTCATGTTCCTTGGAGGTGAACTCCTCATAGATGATGCCCCGCTCGGCCTCACGGATGCCCTGGATGATGACCTGCTTTGCGGCCTGGGCGGCGATGCGCCCGAACTTCTTGGTCTCCACGGGCACGCCGATGGTGTCCCCCACTTTGGCCCGGCGGCTTATCTTCTTTGCTGCCTCCAGGATTATCTCGTGGCTGGGGTCTTCCACCTGGTCCACGACGGTCTTGTTCACGTTCATCTCGATGCGCTTTTTATCCTCGTCCAGGATGATCTCCACGTTGTCCTCGCACTCGGGATTGTCACGGCGGAAAGCGGCCAGCATAGCCTGCTTTATCTTGTCGTACATGTAAGCTCTGGGGATGCCTTTTTCCTTTTCGATATCCTCTACGGCTTCAAAAAATTCTGCGTTCATTTCAATTACTCCGTTCTTTATACGTCTTATATTGATACATGCAGCTTCACCTGGGCTATCTGTGCCTTTTGGAAGCTCATGTTTTCCTTGCCTGCAAGGATGCTCACATCACCATTGTCGTAGCCGGACAGTGTGCCCACAAAGGCCTTGCTGCCGTTAATGGGCTGATAGAGCCGCACTTCAACTTCGCTGCCCATGAACTGCTGGAAGTCTCCCGGGCGCTTCAGCTCCCGCTCTGCTCCGGCAGAGCCCACTTCAAACACGTAGCTGTCGGGAATGGGGTCGGCCTCATCCAGGATGGGGTCCAAGGTACGGCTGATATTTTCGCAGTCGTTAATGCTCACGCCGCCCTCCTTGTCAATGAAGACCCGGAGATACCAGCTGCCCGCCTCCCGGACGTACTCCACATCCCACAGAGAGCAGCCGGCCTGCTCCACCACCGGCTTTGCCAGCTCATAGACTTTGTCGGTAATTTTGCTCATTTTCCTCTCGCTTTCGTCAGACTGTAAGTTTTAAAAAAGTTTCACAAAAAAGAGTGGGTCGAAACCCACTCTGACAAAACCATAATGCTTACCATAAGGATAATACCACTATATGGTGGCAATTGCAAGCATTTTTTCAATTTTATCTGGATATTTTGTGCCGGCAGGGCAACAGGCTCTGCCGGCATGCGATTTAATATTCAAAGTCCGGGAAGTAGTGGGCATAAAACTCCTCATAGCAGATGCCCTGCTCCATGATGAAGGTTGCCACTTCCTTGCCCACATAGCGGTAGTGCCAGGGCTCATCCCAGCCGGTGAGCAGCAGCTTCTTGGTGGGATAGCGCTTTATGAAGCCGTACTCGGCGCAGTGCTCGTCCAGCCAGGCGAAGAACTCCTGATTCATCTCGCTGTAGACCATGCGGGAGTAATTCTTGTCCAGCAGGTCAACGGCCAGACCCAGCTGATGTTCGCTGCTGCCGGGATATGCGGTTATCTTCTTGGCCTCCTCCACGGCCTCCTGATAGATAGGTTCGGTGTAATCCACGTCCACGCCGCCGGCCATCTCGTAAGCGATCTGGCTGGCCTTGGAGTTAAAAAGGCGAGCCTGGAAGGAATATTCTCTGTAGGCTCCGGCCACATATACGGTAAATCCCGCATCGTTGATAGCCTCGATAAAAGCGTCAAGATAGGGCAGATACTCGGTATCGAACTGCATGTACTTGGTGCCTGTAATGGTGGAGGTGGACTCAGGCTTAAAAGCGGAGGAGAGAAGGTTCTTATTGTTGACTAAGGTGAGATGACGGGCGGTGAAGTCGGACTGAGTGAGCTGCGGCCATATATCCACTGTGGGCTCCGGGGTAGGCGTGGCGTTCATATCAAGGAAGGTCACGCTGTCGGACTTGACGTATGCGCCTTCAGCCCCGCCGAAAATCACATCGGTGCTGTTCTCCATACGGGAGACCACTATGGTATAAAGCACGAGGCAGAGACCGGCCATGCACAGCAACCACGCTACTTTCTTTTTCATACCCCGTCGCTTCCTTTCATAACAAATTGGGTCATACTTGGAGTGGAATTATACCATCAATTTGTTAAGATTTCAAGTACGGGAGCATAAAGCAGTCTCTGGGGCGTCTCAGCTCTGCTCGGCCACATAGAGGCTGGCCCTGGACTGGATGAGCTCGGCGGTCTCCTCCGGTGTCTTGTCGCCGGCGAACATGGCCTGGCACTCGCTGTTGATGATGTCCATTATTGCTCTGTCGTAATCTGACAGGTTCTCAATTGCGTCCAGGAAATCCAGCAGCTTGTGGGCGTCGGCCCGGGTCATCTTCACCTGGGCCTCCTCGTCGGCCATGGCCTTGGCGATAGACTCCTCCAGGGCCGGGCGGTACATCAGCAGAGGATAGCCGGGCATTACGCCTCTGTCTGTATTTGCGTTCATCAGCATGTACTTTATAAACTCCCAGCAGCCCTCCTGGTGCCGGCTCAGGCTGCATATGGCGAGCTGGGTGTTCAGACTGGCGTCAGTGCCGCAGCTGCCGTCGGGGGTGGGCCAGCCTATAAAGCTGAGGGGGCAGCCGGCCCGCTGCTCGGACTCGGCAAGGGAGCTGACATACATGGCGAATACTGCAGCCGTCGTCTGCTCCCCGGCGGCCACTCTGGGTTCGCCGGGCCCGAAAACCATATCGTTTATATCCTCCGGGGTCTCCCTGAGCTCCAGGGCAGTCCTGAGCAAATCAATAAATTCAGGGCTGTCAAAGCTGCAGTCCCCGCTGGTCCAGTCAAGAGCATAGCGCACATAGCGGCCTATGACATTATATATAAAGAGTTCACGGGTGAGGTTGTATATACACATCTGGTCTTCCCGGAGCCCTGCGTCTATCTGCCGGTACTCCTCCAGAGTCCAGCCATAACGCTGCCCGAAGTCCGACTCTCTGGCCGCCAGCGTATCCAGATAGAAGCTTTCACCCATCACATATATGCCGCCGTTGTAGTCCAGGGCCTTGTACAGCACGATGTCCTCCGGGCTCAGCTCCTCGTCCGCCTCTATCAGGGGTCTCATGTCCACCAGCAGTCCCTTTCCGGCATAGATGTTGGGAGATATCCAGCCGCTGAAAAAGCAGAACATGTCCGGGGTCCTGCCGGAGATAAGCTCCGTGTTCAGCCTCAGCTGTACCTCTTCGGCGGAAGCATAAATGCCCCCTGAGTAGTCCACCACCCTCACATAGTATTCGTCGCTGTGGGCGTTGAAGCGTGCCGCCAGCATGTCCATTCCGTTGGGGTCCATGCAGGCGATAAGCAGCTCGGTCTTGGGCTGAAGCTCCGCAGGTTCCGCAGGCGTCAGCAGGTAGCAGCTGTCGCTGCCCAGGCAGAGGAATTCCCCTCCTTCGGCCTTCACTTTATAGATGCTCCCCGGGTTCAGATAGCATTCGGACCAGATTACTTTGGGAGAAGCCGTCCCTTGTGCGTCCAGGGAATATATCCCCTGGTCTGTGAGCAGCAGCAGATAGCTGCCGTCCCCGCCGTCAAAAAGGCTCCCTGCCGGGCAGGTGAAGGCCTGGGTGAATTCTCCCGTCCCTCCGTCAAGCCTGTATAGCGTCAGCCCCTCCGCCTCCTCCCCGGCGGCGTACAGCGTCCCGTCCTCGCTGAGGACAAGGCTCAGCCCTTCGCCGGGCAGCACTCCGCTTCCTGTGAGCTGTCCGCCGCCGTCCAGGATAAGCAGCTGGGTCTGATTGACCTGCAGGTATATTTTCTCCCCGGAAAATTTTACAGACTGCACGTCGCCATATCCGTATCTCTCACTTTCATACATCCCGTTGAGCTCTGCGGTGAACACCGGCTCCAGCTCCGGGCTGTATTTGCTCAGGCTTATCTCTTGTCCCTCTTCCTCAAAGCTCACATCCAGCATGTATATGCCGTCATCTTTGACGCAAAACTCCACGTTGAAGTCTCGCTCAACCGTGCCCAGTTCCATGTCTCCCCTGAGTATATGGTATGGATTGATGTCAAGCTCACTTTGAACCAGATAGTACAGCTCCCCGCCGTATACATCCACATCCTGGCACAGCACCGGCAGTTCAATGTTCTCCATTTTGTAGGCCCCGCCCTGGCCCTTCCACTCCATGGTGGCCTCGTTCAGGCCGCCGGAGTAGCTTGGCTGGCTTTCTTCGGCAGAACTCCCGTCCTTCCCGCAGGCGCCAAGCAGAAAGGTCAGGCACAGCAGCGCCGCAAGTATCCTTGATTTTTTCATTGTTCCGGCCTCCCGATTTTTGTTCTATATTCTTAATAACGGAAAATACCGGACACTGTTGCACCCTTTTAAGAAAATTAAGAATTCTTAAGATAAAAAAGTGGCCGGGATTATCCCCGGCCGATGTGAGCCATATTTGATTTCCGGCCTGAGCCCTGCCCTCATTCCGCCACGGCCAGGGCTATCTGGCTCCAGGTCTCCATGTTGTCGAATTCCCCTCTCAGCTCCTGAAGACTCATCCAGCCGCCGCTGAGCTTTTCCGTCTCCTTCACCGAGACCTCCCCCTCAACCTCCATGGAGAAGCACAGCCCCAGATGCACGGCGCCCACGCCGTTGCCGTCGTCGTTTATAAAGCCCTGAGGCACCAGCTCCCCCCGGCGCTGGATGTACACTTCCTCATCCAGCTCACGTTCCAGGCCCTTCATAAGCACGCTGCGCCGGTCGGTCTCGTCCACGGGGTTGATGTGTCCCCCTATGCCGATGGAGACCTTGCCGTGAAGGCGGCTCTCGCCCCCCTTGTTAAGGCGCCGGGTGGCAAACACCAGGCCCTTCCGGGTCAGCACCACATAGGGGATTATCTGTTTGTAGGAGGGGTCTTCCTCTGCCGCCGGGCGGTCAATGAACTCGTGCTCATTAATGATAATATCCAGCATTGCCTCCCTGTCCTCGGTGAGCAGGCCGGTCCTGCCGGAGATGAATTTTGCCAGCTTTTCCGTTTTAACTACCAGTACCTTTTCCATATGGGCTCCTTCTGTATATTGACTAAAATTTGCCTGCCGTGTAAAATCGTTATAACAATACAGAGATAATAACACATAAAGGAGGATAATTCCATGCCCAGTTTCAAGGAATTTTATTTTACCTCGTCCACCGGCTGCAACCGGATAAGAGTGAAGCAGTGCAGCCCCGACGGCGAACCCAAGGCCATAGTTCAGATAGCCCACGGCATAGCCGAGCACGTGGACCGCTATACGGAGTTTATGGAGCACCTGGCCTCCAAGGGCTATCTGGCAGTAGCCAACGACCATCTGGGTCACGGCAAATCCATACGCCCCGGAGAGCTGAAAGGCTTCTTTGCCGACGAGAACGGCTGGGACTATGTGGTGGCGGATATGGTAAAGCTCCATGACCGCACTGCGGCTGAGCACCCTGGCCTGCCCTATGTGATGTTCGGCCACAGCATGGGCAGTTTCCTCACCCGCACCTATATCATAAAGCACCCGGACAAGTATGACGCCGTCATCCTCAGCGGCACCGGCCACCAGACAAAGCCTCTGGTTTTGGGAGGATATGCTGCGGCAGCAGCCGCCGTGAAGTTCTGCGGCCCCAGGAAAGAGGGGGACAAGCTGAACGACCTGGCTTTCGGGGCCTATACCAAGGGCATTGATGATCCCCGCACCCCCTTCGACTGGCTCACCCGGGTGGACAGCGAGGTGGACAAGTACATCGCCGACCCTCTCTGCGGCTTTGTGGCCACGGTGAGCCTGTTCCGGGACATGATGGGCGGCATCAAATTCATCACCGACCAGAAGAACATAAATACCATGAGCAGGCAGCAGCCGGTATATTTCATGTCCGGGGCCCGGGACCCGGTGGGAGACTACGGCAAGGGCGTGGAGCGGGCCTATAAGGCTTTCTGCAAAGCCGGGCTCTATGACGTTCTGATGCGCCTGTATCCCGGCGGCCGCCACGAGATGCTCAACGAGGAGAACAAGTACCAGGTGTACCGGGACATCCTGGCCTGGCTGGAGGACAAGGTCCCGGCAAAGCAGCCCTGAACCCCGCCCCTTGTTTAAATCAGTATAAGGTATAAAAAGCTGAAAGGCGCTGCATGATGCGGCGCCTTTCAGCTATATCGTTATGGTTGGAAGTTATTTAGAAATCACTCTTCGTCGCCCATCTCGGGTACGATGCCGGTGGCCTCGCCGGTAGCGGAGACCTCGTAGACCAGAGCGTCCTCACCGTTGTCCTCTTCAGCTTCCTCCACCTCAGCCACGGGAGCGGGGGCGGGCTCGGACAGGGCACGGATGGACAGGGAGATCTTGTGCTTCTCCTCGTCGATAGCGGTGATCTTGGCGTCCACAACATCGCCCACGGAGAGCACGTCCTCAGGCTTGCCTATGCGGCGGTTGGCGATCTGGGAGATGTGGATGAGTCCGTCAACGCCGGGCAGGACCTCGGCAAAGGCGCCGAAAGGCATGAGCTTGACGATGGTGACGGTAGCCACGCTGCCCACCTGGTACTTGTTGGTGAAAGCGGTCCAGGGGTTGGCATTGGGGTCCTTGTAGCCCAGGGAGATCTTGCGCTTCTCCTTATCGAAGTTGATGACATAGACCTCCACCTCGTCGCCCACGGAGAGGACCTCAGAGGGCTGGTGGATGCGGCCCCAGCTCAGCTCGGATACGTGGACCATACCGTCGATGCCGCCGATATCCACAAAGGCGCCGTAGCTGGTCATGGACTTGACAACGCCGTGATAACGCTTGCCGATCTCTATCTCGTTCCAGATGGCCTCGGTGCGCTCCCGGCGCTCGGCCTGAGCCACGCGGCGGATGGAGCCCACCACACGCTTGCGGGCCTTGTTGACCTCGGTAATCTTGAGGCGGACGGTCTTCTTCAGCAGCTGGCTCATATCTGCGTCACGGGGCAGGTCGGTCTGGGAGGCAGGAACGAATACACGCACGCCCTTCACGTTGACGACAACGCCGCCCTTGTTCTCCTCGGTGACCACGCCTTCCAGCACGGTGCCGTTATCAACGGCCTCTTCCACCTCGGTCCACATCTTGGCGGCATCCAGGCGCTTCTTGGACAGCATTGCGGTGCCCTCCACGTCGTTGACGCGGACGACGACGGCTTCGATGGTATCGCCCACCTTGACAACGTCTTCCACCTTGACGCCGTCGTCGGTAAACTCGGAAGTGGGGATGAAGCCGGAATACTTGGCGCCCAGATCAACGCTGATCTCAGTGCCGGTGATAGCAACTACAATGCCGGTTACCTTATCTCCATTATATATAGTTTTGAGAGTCTCCTCCAACATTTCGTCAAAGGACATTTCCTTCTCAACTGGGGTCTCTTCGATTTTGATTTCGTCACTCATTTTGTTTCTTACCTCCTTAATTATCCACGCAGGTGTGGATGCTCCGGCTGTGAGTCCGACAACATCGGCGTCTTTAAGCCTGTCCATATCCAGCTCTCTGGCGTTCTCTATGAACTGGACGTTGGAGCATTGCTCGGCGCAAATCTGTGCAAGGTGAACGCTGTTGGCGCTGTGCTTTCCGCCGATGACCACCATGGCATCACATTCCGAGGCAAGCCTTGCCGCTTCCTCCTGCCGCGTGAACGTAGCAAGACATATTGTATCAGATATTTTCGCATTTGTACATCTTTTTTTTATTACATTACAACATTCAGTAAAATTATTGCGTGTCTGAGTGGTTTGTACCACGACTGTTATTGGTTTTCCCCAATATTCTGTATTTTTATCCAGCCAAATTTCCAAATCCTGAGAATTTTCAAATACTGCGTGTTCGCCGCACCAGCCGCATATTCCCTCGACTTCCGGGTGTTTTGGCATGCCGATGATGATGACGAAGCGCCCCTCCGCCGCGGCCCGGCTGACGATGGTATGTATGGCCTTGACCTTCGGGCAGGTGGCGTCGGCCACCTCTCCCCCGGCTTTTTCCAGCCGCTCGTATATTTCCCTGGAAACACCGTGGGCCCGGATGAGCACATGTTCTCCGGCCTCCAGCTCGTCGGGCTTCTGGATGACCCTGAGTCCGCCGGCCTCCAGCCGGCGCACCACGTCCTCATTGTGTATAAGCTCGCCGAAGCTGGCGCAGCTTCCCCGCTCTTTCAGGAGCTTTTCCGCCATGTCCACCGAGCGGCTGACTCCGAAGCAGAAGCCGGCGCTCTGAGCCACTCTCAGCTCTCTCATTGCCGGTCCTTCCTTTCCGGGGAAAGCCTGGTAACAACCAGCTCTGTCAAAAGCCTTAAGCTCTCGTCGAAATTGATGTCGCTGGTGTCCACTACCAGGGCGTCTTCCGCGGCCTTCAGTGGGGCCGCAGTCCGGCTGCTGTCCTGCTTGTCCCTGTACTCTATCTCCCGGAGCACGTCTTCAAAGCTCTCTTCGATGCCCTTGTTTTTCTGTTCCAGCATGCGCCTTCTGGCTCTGGCCTCGCTGCTGGCGGTAAGGAATATTTTCAGCTCCGCATCCGGCAGCACGACGGTGCCTATATCCCGTCCGTCCATTATCACGTTGTTTTTCCTGGCGAAGTCCCTCTGCATATCCAGCAGATAGGTCCTCACCGCCTGGTGGGAGGACACGTCGGAGGCGCAGATGGATATCTCCGGCAGGCGTATCTGTTCCGACACGTCCTCCCCGTCCAGATACATCCGCTGTTCCCCCGCCTGGTTGTAGCCCATCTCTATCTTTATTTTGGGCAGCAGCTCCATCACCGCTTTCTCATCCTTGCGGTCAATGCCCCGGCGGTATGCGGCCAGACCCAGGGTGCGGTAAATGGCCCCGGTGTCCACATAGATAAAGCGAAAGGCCTCCGCCAGCTTTTTGGCCAGGCTGCTCTTCCCCGCCCCGGAGGGGCCGTCGATGGCAATGGAAAAAAATTCATTCATAAATATTCATCCTCCAACACAGAATTTCCCGCCACATAGCCTGTAGACCAGGCGATCTGAAGGTTAAAACCACCGGTATATCCGTCCAGGTCAAGTATCTCTCCGGCAAAGAACAGCCCCTTCACCAGCTTGGACTCCATGGTCCTGGGGTTGACCTCTTTGGTGCTGACCCCTCCGGCGGTGACGATGGCCTCGTCCACAGGCCGGGTACCGCTGACGGACACGGGGAAGGCTTTGAACAGATGCAGCAGCCTCATACGCTGCTCTCTGGTGATGCTGTTTACCTTGGTGTCCTCAGGTATGCCGGACAGCCGGATCAAAACTGGGATCATGGCCCGGCCCGCCAGATCTCCCAGGGCATTTTTGAACTCCCGGTTGGAGTACTTCTCAAAGTCTCTGAGGAGCCTTGCGTCCAGCTTTTTCTCGTCCAGGCCCGGCTTCAGGTCTATCTCCAGCCTGTATTCCGCACTGCCCATGTTCCGCATGTGGGAACTGGCGGAGAGCACCAGGGGGCCGGAGACTCCGAAATGGGTAAAGAGCATTTCCCCCAGCTCCTTGTATATCAGCCTGTTGTTTTCATAGGCGGACAAAGTCACGTTTTTCAGGGCAAAGCCCTGCATCTCGCCGCAGTATCCGTCCCCGCTCTCCAGCGGCACCAGAGACGGCCGCAGCCCGGTCACGCTGTGTCCCAGTTTTTCCGCCATGGCGTAGCCCGTCCCGTCGGAGCCGGTGAGGGGGTAGGACAGCCCCCCGGTGCACAGGGCCGCGGCCCGGCACTGGATAAGCCCCTGGTCCGTGGACACGCCGGTGACTGCGCCCTGGTCCGTGCATATCTCCAGGGCTTTTCCGTGCAGCACCCGGACGCCTCTGCGCCGGCAGAGCCTGTCCAGCAGCCCGGCCACATCGTTGGCGTTGTCGGATACGGGGAAGACCCTGTTGCCTCTTTCCACCTTTAAAGGCAGTCCGTTGTCCTGGAAGAAGGCCATTGTATCTGCCGGAGACAGCCGGTTCAGTGCGCTGTAAAGAAAACGCCCGTCCCCCGGGATATTGGCCATAAAAGTTTTGATATCGCAGCTGTTGGTCACATTGCAGCGGCCTTTGCCGGTTATCCGCAGCTTCCGCCCCAGCATTCTGTTGGGCTCCAGCAGCACCGTATCCACTCCTCTGGCGGCTGCGGTGCAGGCGCACATCAGCCCAGCGGCGCCGCCGCCTATGACCGTAAGTTCAGCTTTCCCCAGCTTCATATGTATCGTACTCCCTGCATAGAGTTTCCAGCTCCCTAAGATTTTGCAGCAGGCTTCTGCCGCAGCGGCTTTCCAGGGCTTTGAACAGGGCCTCAATAAGGGCGGCAAGGGCAATGAAGCCCTTACCTGGCAGCATCACCTCAGCATACCTCCCCATGGGCGCAGCCTCATCCCCTGTCAGCACCAGCACCGCCGCCCCTTTTTCTTTGGCGTAGCGGGCCGAGCCCGAGACCTGAGCGCAAAAACTGCCGCAGACTATCAGCAGCACCGACTTTTCATCCAGCCGGAAGACCTCCCTGGACAGCCCGGCGGAAGCGGGGCCGGCGTTATAGCCCAGGGACCTGAGCCCGGAAGCGATGAATGTATCCAGTCCTTCCATGCCAAGGCCCGCCTGGACAAGTATCTTTTCCCCATTGCTCAGCAGCTCCGCCGCCTTTTCCAGGGCGAGCCGGTTCTGGGCCGTCGCAATGGAACCGAGCCCCAGTCTCCCCAGCTCCAGGGTCTGCCTCAGCTCTTCCATATCCGTCTCCGCCTCGGCCTCTTTCACGCTGCCCAGCTTGTCTTTCACAAGCTGCTGCAGGGCCCGGCGCAGCTGGGAATAGCCGCTGAAGCCCAGCTGGCGTGCAAAGCGCACCACCGAAGACTCGCTGACCTGCGCCGCCTGGGACAGCATCCGCGAAGTCATAAAGGATACGGTCTCACTGTTTTCACATATGTACCGGGCAATAGCCCTTTGCCGCTTGGAGTAGCTCTGGCTCTCGTCGGCCAGGCGCTGCAGCAGGTCGCTTTCCATAGGCTCACCTCAGCTTTTCCAGTTCCTCCGCCGAAAGATGTCTCCATTTCCCTGGGGCCAGGCCGCCCAGTTCCAGAGTTCCCTCTGCCACACGTTTAAGCCTGGTCACCCTCAGTCCCACAGCCTGACACATCTTTCTCACCTGGCGGTTCCTGCCCTCGTGTATGCTGATGGAGAGCAGTGCTCCCCCGTCCAGCAGCTTCAATATCTCCGCCTCGGCCGGGCGGGTGACGTATCCGTCCAGCTCCATGGGCAGGCGCAGTTTTTCCACCGCCTGCTCCGGCCGGTCCCCCCGCACCCAGGTGTGGTAGGTCTTGGTGATCTCATGGGAGGGGTGCATTATCCGGTTGGCAAACTCACCGTCGTTGGTCATCAGCAGCAGGCCCTCGGAATTCATATCCAGCCTGCCCACGGGATATACCCTGACTCCCAGTTCCTGTACCAGCCCGCTCACGTCCTTCCTGCCCTTCTCATCCTTTAGGCTGGTGACGTAGCCCTTGGGCTTGTTCAGCATTATGTAAACCTTCTCCCCGGTGGACGGAAGCTCTTTTCCGTCCACCAGAATCCGGTCTTTTTCAGCGTCGGCCCGCTCTCCCAGAGCGGCGGTCCTGCCGTTTACGGTGACTCTTCCGGCGCTGATATATTCTTCGGCTGTTCTTCGGGACATCAGCCCGGCAGCCGCTATTATCTTTTGCAGTCTTTCAGCCATTATTACATTCACCCGCTGTCTGTTTCTTCCTGAGGGAGCAGCAGGGCCACATCGCTGTCGTATATCAGCCGGCAGCCGCCAACCTGCTTTCCGTCTATTATAACCCAAATCTCCCCGCCTGTCTCCCCCTTATTTACCGGTGCAAAGACAAATCTGGGGTATTCCACCTGCAAATGCAGTTCCTGTCCCTCATCCAGCAGCAGCTCCACTTTTTCCTCCGGCTTCAGCACCGCGTATTTTTCCCTGCCGGAGATGACCGGCACCTGAAAGCTCTGGCCCTCCACCGCATCTCTCAGGCTGAACTGGGAGAAGGCCCAGTCATAGAGGGCAATGTGGTCGTTCCAGTCGTCCGGGGCGGACAGGGTGACGCAGATGAGCCGCAGCCCCTTTCTCTCGCAGCAGCTCACCAGACAGCGTCCGGCGGCCTGGGTATAGCCGGTCTTCCCACCGATGCAGTCGGGGTACATGTCCAGCAGTTTATTGTGGTTAATAAGGGTCTGCCCATTGATAAGGCAGCTTCTGGTAGCGCACAGCTCCCGGAAGCTCGGGTCATCCATGCAATAGGCCATGAGCTTGGCCATGTCCCTTGCGGTGGAGTAATGGTTCTCAGCGTCCAGACCGTGGGGATTTTCAAAGCTGCTGTTATCCATCCCCAGCTCCCGGGCCTTGCTGTTCATAAGCTCCGCAAAGTTTTCCGTGCTCCCCGCCACATGCAGGGCCAGGGCCTGGGCCGCATCGTTTCCCGATACCAGCAGCAGTCCCAGCAAAAGCTCCTTTACGGTGTAACGCTGCCCCGCCTCCAGGTACATGGAGGAGCCCTCAATGTCGCAGCACTCCTGTGTTATGTCAACTAGCTCATTCAGTTTGGCGTTTTCTATAGTGACAATGGCGGTCATCAGCTTTGTAGTGCTGGCGATAAGGGCTCTGTCGTCGGCGTTTTTTTCATAGAGGGTCCGCCCGTCGGAAGTGATGACGATAGCGGACTGGGCGCTGGGACAGGGCTGCTCCGCCCAGGCCGCCGGTATCATGTGCAGCAGCAGGCAGACCGAGGCCAAAAGAGATATAGTTTTCCTAATAATAAGCACCGCCTTTCTGCAGGCAGTGCTTATTATTTACACATATTCAGATAATATGAGTATTTCAGACCTTGTCGTTTTTCTGCTTGGCGATAAAGGCGTCCACCCGGTCCATCACCTGAGGCACAAGGTCGATTATACGGTCCACGGTGTTGCTGGCGGGAGGAGTCACGTTTATCATTCTGACCACGCCGTCCTTTATCACCAGAAAGCCGATGGGGTCGATCTTCACGCCGGTGGCGTTGCCGCCGCCGTAAGGCCGCTCATCTCCGGGCTTTTTGCCGCTGAACTCAACTCCGCCGCCGCCGAAGCCCACGCTGATCTTGGAAATGGGGACCAGAGTTATACCGTCGGGAGTATAGATGGGGTCGCCCACAACGGTGTCCACCTTGAGAATGTTTTTAACACTCTCCATAGTATTCTGCATCAAAGTTCCGATAGGGTTATTGTCCATTAGAGTCCATCCTTTCCTCTTGCTGTATATTTTGTTCTGTATTTATTTCATTATCAGCAGTTTTCCCCTTTTCATCGGGGAGCTCTTCTCCGCTGCGTTTTCTTCTGAGCTTTTCCCTGAAAAGGCGCAGTTTGTTTTTCAGGAGTATTCCCAGCACGCCGAAAGCCAGGGCAAAGAGCATGCGGAACACCTGGCCGATGCGAATGACCAGGCAGACGCCGAAGTCTATCCTGGACTTGTCCAGGGTAAAGTCCACATCGGTGTATACGTCGCTGTCCTTGACAATGAAGCGGCTGGCGCAGACAGGGGCCAGGGTCGACAGGGCGGCATTGACGTAATTATAGGTCATGGCCGTGCGGTAAGGGTCGTCGCCTCCCGCCACATAGTGCAGCATGAACCTGTCCACCGTGAGCTTGCCGAATTTGCCTACGCCCTTCAAAGCCGCCTTTGCCAGGGCCAGCTTTTCATCCATGTTCAGCTCCAGCTTCTTTCCGGGCTTTTTCGGCTTTTCCTTCTTGGGCTTTTTCTCTTTTTTTGGTTTCTTTTCCTTTGGGGGTTTGGACTCGTCCCTGGGTTTTTTCGGCAGCAGCCTGACAAGCACTCCGCAGACCTTGGCGGAAAGGCCCAGCTGCCCTTCCACATAGCTTACGTCGGCTCCCACCGGGATGAGCATTATCAGCACGATTATGCCGACTATAATGCCCAGCACGATCAACCAGACCAATTACATCACTCCTCCGCAGTCTCCCCTGTGATTTCGCTGATGGATATCTGCTCTTTGTTATTGCCGCTCTGCAGCTCGTCGATGGCGGACTGCAGCTTTTCTATGCCTTCGCCGTTGCTCATATCAGGCAGGGGCGGCAGCTGGGACAGGCTGCTTATCCCCATGGTGCGCAGGAAAACGTCCGCAGTTCTGAACAGGGAGGGCCTGCCCGGGGCTTCCAGCTTTCCGCATTCCTCAATAAGTCCCCGCTCGCACAGCATGCCCACTGTGTAGGAGCTGTCCACGCCCCTCACCTGTTCCACATAGGCCCGGGTCACGGGCTGGAAATAGGCCACCACCGCCAGGGTCTCCAGAGCGGGCTGGGACAGGGCCGGCGGTTTTCTCTGCTCCAGGGCCTTTCCTATGTACGGGGCGAATTCCGGGGCCGAGCACATCTGCAGCCTGTCCTCCAGCCGCAGTATCCTCATCCCCCGCTGCTGGGAGCTGTACTGCTCCTGGAGCTGGGCGGCGGCGGAGCTGATCTCCTTCTCGTCCACTCCCAGGATAAGGGACAGCCGGGCTATGGGTACGCTGTCTCCGGCGGCAAAAAGTATGGCCTCTATAACGGATACGATATCTATCATTGTTCACTCCAGGATTTTTTCCATGATCTCGTCCACATCCCCGCCGGCAAATTCCAGTATATAGTCCTCGTCCCTGCGCTGGATATGGATGCTGCCCACGCTGCAAAGCTCCAGTATGGACATGAAAGTGGCGACTATCTCCGAGCGGGAGCGGCAGCTCTTATACAGTTCCTGCAGGGATGCGCTGCCGGTTTTGAGTCTGAGCAAAACCTGGCGGCTCTTGTCCCTGACGCTGTAGATGATCCGCTGGGGCACAGCCTGGCTTATATCCGGCTCAGGGGCCTTGCCGCCTCTGGAATATATGCTGTGCAGGGCCTTCAGCAGGTCCACCGGCTCGTGGCGGTACTCATATTCTCTTGAGCTTTTGGGCAGGGGCTCCGGCAGCTTTGCATAATATTGCAGTCCCAGCTCCGAGGCTTTTTTCAGCTCCGGGATGATCTGCTGCACGGCGGCAAAGATATCCCGGCATTTCAGCTGCTCCAGGGACTCCATCAGCACTTCCAGCTCGGAGACCTCCTTGTCTCCGGCCAGGAGCATGCGGGTCTTGATATACAGCAGGTGGGCGGCCATCTGCACGAACTCGCTGGCCACTTCCATATCCATGCTCTGCATCTTGTCCAGATAATCCAGATACTGGTCCAGTATCTCCGAGATGCGGATATCTCTTATCTCTATTTTATTTTTTGAAAGCAGCATCAGGATAAGGCTCAAAGGCCCCTCGAAGTCCTGAAGCTCGTTTTTTTCCTTTACTATGCCTTCCAGGAAGAAATTGGGATTTTCCATTGTCCCTCACATATAAAACAGATAAACTATCCCGTCGCAGGCCAGCTGGGCCAGGGGGACGAGCCAGGAGTACACCGCGTCTATGGCATAGTCCAGGGGCTTGCCCAGCACGCCTGTGGCCACCAGGATGAGCATGATTATCCCGCCGTAGCGCTCATAGTGCATCAGCTTGTAGTAGTCCTCATCCTTAAGCAGGGAAAAAAGCACCTTGGAGCCGTCCAGAGGCGGTACGGGCAGCAGGTTGAATATGGCAAGGCCGATGCTCAGCACGGCGGTGAGCTGTATCATCTGCAGGAAGTATATCCCCACGCTGCTTCTGCCCAGCGGCACATAAGCCGCGCCGTATATCAGCATGAACACCACTGCGATGAGCAGGTTGCTCATCGGCCCGGCCAGGGCCGTGACAGCCATGCCCCGCTTGGGGTTTTTGAATTTATACATATTCACCGGCACGGGCTTGGCCCAGCCCACGTGAAAAACCAGCATCATCAGCAGGCCCACCGGGTCCAGGTGCTTCAAGGGATTGAAACTGAGCCGCCCCTGTCTTTTGGCCGTGTCGTCTCCCAGCTTATAGGCCACCAGGCCGTGGCTCATTTCGTGCAGGGTTATGCACAGGAGGGAGGGTATCACTCCCAGGAGTATGCTCAGGATATAAGTAAAATCAAAACCGTCCCAAAAGGATTGAACGCCGTTTATAGGAGTCACCTCCAATTTGAAAATATTCTACCAAAATTGAATAGAAATTACAAGAGCGGGGCAAAAATTTTGCTCCGCTCTTATACAAACTATATAAGATTGACTATCTGGGAGAGCAGTTCTTCCCTGCCCTGGCCCTTTTCCGCGGAAAAAGGAATAAGCAGGACCTCCTCCGGCAGCTCCAGAGTTTTGCGTATCTGTTCCAGATTCGGACCGATCTCGCTCTTTTTCAGCTTATCCAGCTTGTTGGCAACCACCACCAGGGGGCAGCCTGAGTCCTTGAACCAGCGGGCCATGGTGACGTCGTCCGCCGTGGGTTTGTGGCGTGCGTCCACTATCATCACACCCAGGTCGATGAGCTCCGGCCGGGCGAAGAAATCCTCCATGAGCTTTCCCCAGCGTTCCCTCTCGCTCTGGGAGACCTTGGCGTAACCGTAGCCCGGCAGGTCCACGAAGTACAGCTTCTCATCTATGCAGAAGTAATTCACGTGGATGGTCTTGCCGGGGGAGGCGCCTACCCGGGCGAAATTTTTGCGGTTCAGCAGACGGTTTATCACTGAGGATTTGCCCACATTGGACTTGCCGGCAAAAACCACGCCGGGCATTGAACTGCGGATGAACTGGCCGGGCGAGGCGGCGGATTTAATAAACTCCGCCCTGTTCACATTCAGTCCAGCCATGGCCCACCTACTGTCTCACGGCGCAGCGTTCGCCGCTGCGGATAGGTGCGGGACAGAGGGGCATTTCCTCTTCCCCGCTGCGCACCAGAGCCAGGCTCAGCACGTTGTCCACATGCTCCGTAGGCACAAAGTTCAGCTGTTTTCTCACCAAGGGGTCGATCTTCTCCAGGTCCGGCTCGTTTTCCGCCGGGATGATGACGGTCTTGACTCCGGCCCTGAGGGCGGCCATAGTCTTCTCCCTTAGGCCGCCTATGGCCATGACCCGGCCTCTCAGGGTTATCTCCCCGGTCATAGCGATGTCGTGGCGCACGGGAAGCCCGGTGAGGGCGGATATCATGGCGATGGTCATGGTGATGCCGGCGGAGGGGCCGTCCTTGGGGATGGCGCCCTCGGGGAAGTGGATATGGATATCCTTGTTTTTGTAGAAATCCGGGTCGATGCCAAGCATATCCGCCCGGCTGCGTATGTAGCTGAGGGCGGCCTTGGCGGACTCCTTCATCACGTCGCCCAGGTTGCCGGTGAGCTCCAGATGGCCGGAGCCCTCCATAACGGCCACTTCCACATCCAGGACCTCACCGCCCACGGAGGTATAGGCAAGGCCGCGCACCAGCCCCACCTCGTCTCTGAGCCGCAGCTCGTCGGCCTTGTATTTGGCGGGGCCGAGGACCTCTTCCAGCTGCCCGGCCTTCAGGCTCAGGCTCTTGAACTTCTCCTCGGCAATGCCGCTGGCGGCCTTGCGGCAGGCGGCGGCGATCTCCCGTTCCAGAAGTCTCACGCCGGACTCCCGGGTGTAGGAGCGTATCATCTCCCGCACCGCGGCGTCTTCAATGCGCAGCTGGTTTGCTCTCAGTCCGTGCTTTTTCCGCTGCTTTGGTATCAGGTGCTTTTTGGCGATCTGCAGCTTTTCCTCGTCGGTATAGCTGCTGAGCTCGATGACCTCCATTCTGTCCAGCAGGGCCCTGGGTATGGTGTCCAGGGAATTGGCGGTGGTTATAAAGAAAACTTCCGACAGGTCGAAGGGTATCTCCAGGAAATTGTCCCGGAAGGCGTAGTTCTGTTCCCCGTCGAAGGCCTCCAGCAGGGCGGCGGCGGGGTCTCCCCTATAGTCGGAGGCCAGCTTATCTATCTCGTCCAGGACCATCAGGGGGTTGCAGCTGCCGGCCTGGATGACGCCGCTTATGATGCGGCCGGGCATGGAGCCTATGTAGGTGCGCCTGTGGCCTCTTATCTCCGCCTCATCGTGGACGCCGCCCAGGGAGATACGCACCAGCTTGCGGTTGGTGGCCCGGGCGATGCTCTGGGCAATACTGGTCTTGCCGGTGCCGGGAGGCCCCACGAGGCACAGCAGTCCGCCTTTTATATCCGGGCTCAGCTGCTTTACCGCCAGGTACTCGCAGACACGCTCCTTCACCTTTTCCAGGCCGTAGTGGTCCTCGTCCAGTATTTTTCTGGCCTTGGCGATGTTGATGGTCTCTTGGGTCTTTTTGCCCCAGGGGATATCCAGGCAGGTGTCCAGATAGCTGCGGATGACCGCCGCCTCCGAGGAGCCGAAGGGCTGCTTGGAGAGCCTGCCCAGCTCCTTGTTCAGGCGTGCCCTTATCTCGTCGCTGACGGGCAGGGCCTCTATTTTGCTGCGGTAGGTCTCAATGTCGTCGTCCTCGCCCAGCTCGGCCTGGATGACCTTCATCTCCTCCCGGAGATAGTACTCCCTCTGGTTGTGGTTCATGGCCTCCTGGGTGGCCTCGTTCAGTTCCTTTTCGATGCTCAGGACTTCCAGCTCAGCGTTCAGGAGCTTGTTGAGGAGGGCCAGCCGGCGGCTGGGGTAGACTTCCTCCAGGATACGCTGCTTATCCTCCATGCTGAAGTGGACGTTCTGGGCCACATAGTTGGAGACATAGCCGGGGTTGGGGTTTGCCAGCAGGTTCAGCAGCTGCTCGTTTATCATATCCTGGTTGAAGTGGATGTACTCCTCAAAAAGGGAGATGCAGTTTCTCAGCAGAGCCTCTTTTCTGGCGGCTCCCACCCGCTCCTCCTTGTCGGGCAGAGGTGCGATCTCGGCGGTGTAGCCCTTGGGGTCGCAGTTCATGCTGTAGAATTTTGCCCTGTAAAGGCCCTCCACCATCACCCGGCAGACGCTGCCCCGGGGCTGGCGCAGCTGCTGCCTTATGCGGCACACGGTGCCCACCTGATAGACGTCCTCCTCCTGGGGCATGTCGGCGGTAAGGTTTTTCTGGGTAGACAGAAAGATCAGCTGCCCGTATTTTGCCGCCAAAGCCAGGGCTCCCACGGAAGCCTGGCGCTCCACATCGAAGGTCAGCAGCATTTCCGGGAAGACATGCAGGCCTCTCAGGGCCAGCATAGGCAGGGTCTTGGTCTGAATATTGTTCTCGCTCATGTTATCCTCCTTTCCGGAGATGGGCTGTTCAGGCCCGGCGGTGTTCCACGATGGGCTCCACGCCGTCGTTTACGGCCTGAGCAGTAATGATTATCTTGCTTGCCTCGGCGTCGGAGGGCACGGAATACATCACGTCGGTCATAACTCCCTCCATGACGCTTCTCAATCCTCTTGCGCCTATCTTCATGGCGATGGCCTTGTCGGCGATGGCCTCCAAAGCCTCGTCCTGATATTCCAACTCCACGTTATCCATGGCCATAAGGGCCCGGTATTGCTTGGTCATGGCGTTTTTGGGCTCGGTGAGTATGCGCACCAGGTCGTCCCGGTTCAGGCTCTCCAGGCTGGCCACCACCGGCAGACGGCCAATAAGCTCGGGGATGATACCGAACTGGAGCAGGTCGTGCTGCTGCACCTGGGCAAGTATCTCTCCCACGTCCCGGTCGGCACGGCTGGTAATCTCGGCGCCGAAGCCCATGGTTTTTTTGTCGGTGCGCTTTTCGATTATCTTATCCAGGCCGTCGAAGGCGCCGCCGCAGATGAAAAGGATGTTGGTGGTGTCCACCTGGATGAACTCCTGATGGGGGTGCTTGCGTCCCCCCTGAGGCGGCACATTGGCCACGGTACCCTCCAGCAGTTTCAGCAGCGCCTGCTGCACTCCCTCGCCGGAGACGTCCCTGGTGATGGAGGTGTTCTCGCTCTTTCTGGCGATCTTATCTATCTCGTCGATATAGATGATGCCTTTCTGAGCCCGCTCCACATCGAAGTCCGCCGCCTGAAGGAGCTTGAGGATGACGTTCTCCACATCCTCGCCCACGTAGCCGGCCTCGGTGAGAGTGGTGGCGTCGGCGATGGCGAAGGGCACATCCAGCATCTTTGCCATGGTCTGGGCAAAGAGGGTCTTGCCGCTGCCGGTGGGACCTATGAGCAGGATGTTGCTCTTTTGCAGCTCCACATCGTCCTCCGCCGGATGGAGTATACGTTTGTAGTGGTTGTATACCGCCACGGACAGCACCTTTTTTGCTCTGTCCTGGCCGATGACATAGTCATCCAGGCGGGCTTTTATCTGCATGGGCTTAGGGAGCTTGGAAAACTCCAGAGGCAGCCCGTCGTAGCCGGTGAGCTGGGTGCCCTCCTCGGCTTCGCCCACGATGCTGGCGCACATACGCACGCACTCGTCGCAGATATAGCAGTTGTTGCCTGCTATCATCCGTTCCACCAGGGACTGGGGCTTGCCGCAAAAAGAGCATCTTATGCTTCTTCTGTCTTCATTTCTAGCCATATGTTATCCCCTCTTAAAACTATGGGGGAACCGGTATTCCCCCCGTTCCCCCATAAGTAAAGTAGCAAAGTATCAGCGCTTGTAGATGACCTTATCTATGAGTCCGTAATCTCTGGCTTCCTCTGCGGTCATAAAGTGGTCGCGCTCGCAGTCCCGCTCGATCTCCTCCACGCTTTTGCCGCTGTTGGCGGCCAGGATGGAATTGAGCTTTTTCTTGATCTTCAGGATCTGCTCGGCCTGGATCTGGATATCGGTGCACTGGCCCTGGCTGCCGCCGGAGGGCTGGTGTATCATGATCTCGGCGTTGGGCAGGGCGATACGCTTGCCCTTTGCCCCTGAGGACAGGAGAAAGGCGCCCATGGAGGCGGCCATGCCGATGCATATGGTGGACACATCCGGCTTGATATACTGCATGGTGTCGTATATGGCAAGACCGGAGGTGACGCTGCCGCCGGGGCTGTTGATATAGAACTGTATGTCCTTATCCGGGTCCTGAGCTTCCAGGTAGAGAAGCTGGGCCACAACTAGACTTGCAGTGGTGTCGTTGACCTCTTCCGACAGCATGACGATGCGGTCGTTAAGCAGTCTTGAGAAGATGTCGTAAGAGCGTTCGCCCCTGCTGGTCTGTTCTACAACGTATGGAACTAAACTCATTGTATTAAACTCTCCTTCCAAATATCAGCATCCAAGAGAGCATATCCTTATCGGCGGGAAATTATTCAGCCTTATCCTGGGCCTCTTCCACAACGGCGCTGTCAATGATGATGTTGGTGGCTCTCTCCTTCTTCAGCTCTTCCTCAATGAACTCCTTGCTGAAGTAGTTCTTCATGTCTTCCACCTTGGCGCCTATGCCCTCGGCCACCTTCTTCATGTACTCCTCGGTGTCCTCCTGGGTGACCTCCATGTTTTCTGCCTTCACCACGGCCTCCAGCAGAAGCTCGGTCTTGACCTGCATCTCTGCGGAGGGACGGATGGCGGCGGCGTCCACGCCCATCATCTTCAGCAGGTCCTCCAGGGAGGTGTTCCTGTCGGTAAAGCCGAAGTTGGCGGCGTAGTTGCGCACCATCTCCTCCAGCTTGTCGTCGATCATGACGGCGGGGATATCCACGGTCATGTTCTCGCAGGCCTTGCGGATTATATCGGAGCGGAACTTATTGTCGGCCAGCTCCTGCTGCTGCTTTTCCTGCTTTGCGCGGATATCGGCCTTGTACTCGTCCAGAGTGTCGAACTCGGAGACGTCCTTGGCGAACTCGTCGTCCAGCTCAGGCAGCTCCCTGGTGGAGAGGCTGTTGAGCTTGACCTTGAAAACCACGTCCTTGCCGGCAAGGTCGGCCACGTAGTCCTGGGGGAAGGTGATGTTAACGTCCTTCTCCTCGCCTATCTTCATGCCCACGACCTGCTCTTCAAAGCCGGGGACGAAGGAGCCGGAGCCCAGCTCCAGATCGTGGCCCTCGGCCTTGCCGCCGTCGAAGCGTTCGCCGTTAAGGTAGCCGTCGAAGTCGATGTTGGCGGTGTCGCCCATCCGGGCTTCCCGGTCGTCCACGGTGAGGATGCGGGCGCTGCGCTTGCGGGCGGCCTCCAGCTCCTTGTCCACGTCTTCGTCGGTGACGTTCACGGCGTCCTTCTGGGCGCTCAGGCCCTTGTACTGGCCCAGAGTTACCTCGGGGTAGAGGGTGACTTCAAAGGTGTATTCCACGGTGCGCTCATCGGTGACCTTCACGTCGGAGATGGCGGGGGCGCCCACTATGCGCAGACCGGACTCCTTCAGGCCCTGGTCGAAGGCCTTGGGGGCCAGCTCGTCCATAGCGTCCTGATAGAAGACCTCGTGGCCGTACATGCCCTCAACGACGGCGCGGGGGGCCTTGCCCTTGCGGAAACCGGGGATATATATAGAGCTCTTATTCTTCAGGTAAGCGCCGTTGACTGCGGCTTCAAACTCGGCAGCGTCGGTCTCCACCTGAAAAGCAGCGGTATTATTCTCTTTTTTCTCTACATTCTTGACTGTCATGTTTCTTTCCTCCTATATATGTGTCTGCACGCACTGTAGAATAATAACAGATATCATCTGTAAAATCAATGACAAATTAATGAATTTGAGCTTTTTCTAGTCCATAAGTTTCACAGGGCTGAAATCCAGATAATCGGCGGACACCAGTCTGAATTCCGTGCCGTCCTTCCAGCCTTTGAAGGCCGAGTAGCAGCCTTTGCCATGGATATGGCCGTAGCAGCAGAGGCGGACCTGATGCTCCTTCAAAAGAGCCAGGATCTCCGGGCAGCTGTAATGGAGATACAGGGGCGGATAGTGGAGGAAGGCCAGCTTCGGCAGCTCTCCGGCGGCTTTCAGGGAGGCCTCCAGGCGCAATATCTCCCTGCGCATTATCTTTTTGTCGTGCTCTCCGCCCTTCTCCTCTTCGTAGAACCAGCCTCTGGTGCCGCAGAGGGCAAAGCCTTTGTACTGAAAGCAGTTGTTGTAGAGGATGTCTATGCTGTCGATGCCGTTTTCGTTGAAGAAGCGCCGGGCTTTGGCGGCGGTGCTCCACCAGTAGTCGTGGTTGCCCTTGAGGATTATCTTTTTCCCCGGCAGGGAATGGATGAACAGGAAGTCCTCCCTGCATTCCTCTATGCCCATGCCCCAGCTGATGTCCCCGCAGATGACGCACACATCCTCTGCAGTCAGTTCGGCAAAGCCCTCTTTCAGTTTTTCTGCGTGGTTTTCCCATTTGTCCCCGAAGATGTCCATGGGCTTTTGGCTGCCCAGGGACAGATGGGTGTCGCCTATTGCGTACAGCGCCATAGAATCCGTCCTCAGAATAAAAATGCTTGCTGTCTCAAATAATAACAGGGCAATTCAATAATTGGAGGCATAAACATGAACGACAAGAGAACATCCGGCCCCAATCCCGGCGTGGGCTGCGACGTGACGAACTGCAAGTACAACACCGTGGACTGCAAGTGCAGCGCCGCAAAGATCAGCGTCCAGAACGAGAAGGCCAGCACCAAAGGCGAGACCTACTGCTCCACCTTCTGTCCCAGAGGCACCTGCTGATCTCTCCCCGGCCCGTCCGGGGTACATAGCCTGTTATTGAAAAGCGTCCTCAATGTGGTTGATCTCTATCCGGCGGCTCTTCTCCCCCTCCGGGGCATAGAGCTCTATAACGTCGAAGCGGGGCTGCAAGTCCGTGTCGCGGCAGCTGAGCCACAGCTCCGCGGCGGTGATGATGCGCCGCTGCTTGCCCGTGTCCACGAACTCCCTGGCCTGGGCGAAGGCTGCGTCCTTTCTCAGCTTTACCTCCACGAAGACCAGATAGCCGCCCCGGCTGGCGATGATGTCTATCTCCCCGAAGCGGCAGGAGAAGTTCCTCTCCAGTATTTTATATCCCCTGCGGCGCAGATAATTTGCCGCCTTGTCCTCGCCCCAGCTGCCCAGGCTCTTTCTGTCCATCAGTGCATCTTCCTCAGAAAGCTCAGCCTGTGTATGGGGCTGGGCCCGTATTCCCTCAAAGCCTCATAGTGGAGCTTTGTGCCGTAGCCCTTGTGCTGCCGGAAATGGTACTGGGGGTACAGCTCATCCATTTGCAGCATGTAGCGGTCACGGCTGACCTTGGCCAGCACCGAGGCCGCCGCGATATCTGCGCACAGGGAGTCCCCCTTCACTACGCAGCGGCTGGGAAACTCTATCCCGGCGTTTCTGTTGCCGTCGATGAGAGCCAGCTCCGGCTGCGGTTCAAGCTGAGCTATGGCCCGGTTCATGGCCAGGTATGTAGCCCCCAGGATATTCAGCTCCTCTATCTCCTCCACCGAGGCGAAAGCAATGCCGCAGCTCAAAGCGGCATTTTTGATGGGCTCAAAAAGCTCCTCCCGCTTTTTCTCCGTCAGCTTTTTGGAGTCGTTGAGCCCTGGTATCTCCAGCCCCTGGGGCAGTATGACCGCGGCGGCGCAGACCGGCCCGGCCAGGGGACCCCGGCCCGCCTCGTCCACGCCGCAGATGAGCTTATAGCCCTGGGCGTATATCTCTTTTTCCAGTTCCCAAAGATCAGTCATCAGGAGCCTCCAGGCTGAGCCTGCCCAGTTTTCCCTCGTGGTATTCCCCCAGGAGGGTGTTTGCCATGCGTTCTATGTCGTATTCGCCTCTGGAGACCAGAAAGCCCCTTTTCTTGGCCGCCTGTTCCAGAAGCTCGAAGCCGTTCATATCCGGGTCCGGCGTGAACTTGTACCGCTCCTCTATGGCCTTGGGGTACATGTCTCTCAGGCGCAGCATGAAGTTTGCCCCCAGAGTCTCCTTGTCCAGCACGTCGGCCTTTATGGCGTTGGTGATGGCCAGCAGCTCCCCCACCTCCTGGCTGTCGAAGCGGGGCCAGAGTATGCCGGGAGTGTCCAGCAGGTCCAGGCCGGAGTCTATGTTTATCCACTGTTTGCCCCGGGTGACTCCGGGCTTGTCTCCGGCAATGGCGGCCTTGCGCCCGGCCACCTTGTTGATGAAGGTGGACTTGCCCACATTTGGTATACCCAGTATCATCACCCGAAGAGCGCGCCCCACCTGGCCCTTGCTCTCATAGTCTCTGAGTTTGTCCGCCAGCAGGCGGCGCACGGCGGGGGCAAAGCCGTTTACTCCCTTGCCGCTTCTTGCGTCGGTCTCCAGCACGGAAAAGCCCTTGGCCTCGTAGTGCTTTTTCCACCTGGCCGTCATGGCCGGGTCCGCCAGGTCAATGCGGTTGAGGATGATGAGCCGGGGCTTGTCCCCCGCCAGGCGGTCTATGTCCGGGTTCCGGCTGGCCCCGGGTATCCTGGCGTCCAGCAGTTCGCAGACGGCGTCCACCATTTTCAGGTTTTCCTCTATCATCCGCTGGGCCTTGGTCATATGCCCCGGGAACCACTGGATATTCATTTTTTCGTACATATCCCTGTTTTGCATCAGCGTATGGCTCTCATCTGGGACAGGGGATATATCACGAAATAGGCCTTGCCCAGGATGAGGCGGCTGTCCACCATGCCTATCTCCGTCTTGCGGCTGTCTGTGGAGGCATTTCGGTTATCCCCCATTACGAAGACACAGCCCTCCGGCACGGTCTGAGGCCCGATAAAGTCTATCTTGTTGGTGGTGGGCTCCATGATATAGTCCTCCTGTATAGCCTCGCCGTCCACATAGACAATGCCGTTGTCAAAGTCTATGTTTATCACCTGGCCCTCGGTGGCGATGACCCGCTTCACCAAAGCCCGCTCCGGGTCGTATTCGTCCTTTTTGAACACCACCACGTCCCCGGCCTTGGGAGAATAGAACAGGCCGGACACCAGCATCTTGTCTCCGTTATTCAGCGTAGGGTTCATGGAGGTGCCTCTCACGTCGATAAGCCTTACAAAGAAAGCGAAGATGACAACGCAGATTATCAG
>DVHY01000077.1 GCA_018711755.1 Candidatus Limivicinus faecipullorum
CGAGGCTATTTTGGCCGCCGAGAAGGAATATTATACATGGCTTTCCAAAAAAAATCAGCGGCGGGAATTATCCCGCCGCAGCTTGTCAAAAAAGTCCTCACAGACTTTTTTGACAAGCTGCTCCCGCCAAGCATTTTGCCAAAGGCAAAATGCTGCTTCGCCCGAAAAGCCTTGATTTTCAAGACTTTTCTGTGGCGGGTTATTGAAATGCGAGGCGGGTCTTGCCCCCCTCGCGCTCCCCAGCTGCTCTATTGTTTTTCATTGATTTTGTTATTTTCGACAGTCTGCGGCGGGAAAAATCCCGCCGCCGTGTTGTCGTACTGTTCTCTTATTTATTTCAGCTTCTCCATCAGCTCCGGCAGCAGCGCCTCGAACTCCACTCCGTACCAGGGGGCATCGGGCTGGGAGGAGGTATACTCTATGCAGCGGGAGACGAAATCCGCGGCGATGACGCCGGCCTCTCTCAGTCCCAGGCCCCGCATCAGGCCGCCCACCACGGCGGAGCTGAATATATCCCCGGTGCCGTGGTAGTTCACCGGCAGCAGAGTGTGGCTGTAGCTGAGCTCCCGGCCGGACTTGTCCATGGCCGCAAAGCCCGTCTTGCCCTTGCCGCCGCCGTAGCCGGTTATCATGGCGGACTTGCAGCCCAGAGCCAGCAGCTTCTCCAGCAGCTCCTTCACCTCAGCCTCGCTCCAGTCCTCTTTATAGGGGGTGCCGGTGAGGAAGGCAGCCTCGGTGAGGTTGGGCAGCACCAGGTCCGCCTGAGCGCATACGCCCGCCATGGCCTTGGGGAAGTCCGGCCCGAAGGCGGGATAGAGCTTGCCGTGGTCGGCCATGGCCGGGTCCACTATGACCATGTTCTCCCCGGTCTTGAAGCTCTTTATAAAGTCCACCGTCTGGCCGCACTGGTCCTCGCTGGCCAGGTAGCCGGTGTACACTGCATCGAATTTTATGCCCTGGCTCAGCCAGTGGCGGGTGATGGGCTCTATCTGGTCCGACAGATCGCAGACGGTGAAGCCCTTGAACATTGTGTGGGTGGACAGCACCGCAGTAGGCACTATGGCGCACTCCACCCCCATAGCGGAGATCACCGGCAGAGCCACGGTAATGCTGCACCGGCCCAGGCAGGATATGTCCTGCAAAGTGACGACTCTTTTCATTATAATAAACGCCTCCTGAGGAATTATCGTCTCCATATTAGCGGAAACCGGCCTTGTCTTCAATCCCCAGTTTGCGGCATTTTTATAAGGTCAGTTTATATTACAGCCCCATGAAGCGGTAAATCCCGGCGGCCACGCCGTTTTCCACATTCCTGGGCGCAACCCAGTCCGCGGCCTGCTTGACTTCCTCCACGGCGTTGCCCATGGCCACGCCCACGCCGGCGGTCTGTATCATATCCAGGTCGTTGGTGCCGTCGCCGAAAGCCAGGGTATCCCGGACATCTATGCCCAGGGCGGCGCAGAGCATCTTCAGGGCTTTGCCCTTGGTGGCGCCGGTGCTGTTTATCTCTATGTTCCAGGGCAGGGAGGAGGACACCGCCGTCTCCGGGAACAGGGCGGGCAGGCTCTCCAGCTCCCGCAGGCGCAGCTGCGGGTCTTTAAAGTGCATCTGCATCTTCTGCACCGGCCTGCCCCTCTCCTTCACCGTGTCATAGAGGCTGTCCACCGGGGTGCGCAGGTCCCACATCATTTTCAGTATGGCCGGGTCGGGTATATACTCCGCCGCCCGCTCCAGCATGGACCGGGAGATGAAGCCCCAGTTGTCCTGATAGCAGTCGTATATCACCGGCAGGCTGTCCATGTGTTCTATAAGGCGCAGGCACAGCTCCGCCGGCATATCGGCGCTGTAGAGGTTTTTGTCCTCCTTGGCATCGTAGGCATAGGCCCCGTTTATGGTCAGGCAGTATCTCACTCCCGGCAGCTCCCTCAGGCTCTGGGGGATGCCGGTATACAGGCGCCCGGTGGCGGGCACCAGCAGGGCCCCCGCAGCGGCGGCCTCTCTCAGGGCTCTCAGGTTTTCCTGGGGTATATGCTTCTTATCGTCCAGCAGCGTGCCGTCCAGATCGAAGGCGATTATTTTTACAGGCATGCACATCACTTCCTTCACCCGGTGATTATGCCAAAAAACTTGGTTTTTTTCAAGGCCCCGGGGGATTTTTTACCGGCCGGGAGTTGAACTTGAGTCCCGGGAGCATTATACTGTAAATAAATTTCACCGGTCAAGGGAGAGGTGAGACCCCGAATGAACGACAAAACCAAGATAGGCTATCAGGAAGAGGAGGTCAGCCCCGGCCTGCGGCTTCTGAACAAAGGGCGCAAGAGTCTGGTGCGGGCGGTGTTCAGCCGCCTGGGGCTCATCGTGCTCCTGCTGCTGTTCCAGCTGTTTTTGTTTTTCTTCTTTATCCACTGGCTCACGGAATACCTGCCCCATTTCCTGCTGATCAGCGTTGTCTTCTCCGCCTTTATGATCCTCTATCTTCTCAACACCGACACCGACCCCACAGCCAAGATAACCTGGCTGCTGGTGATAGCCCTCATGCCCGCCCTGGGCGCGCCCCTGTACTGCTACACCCGCAGCAATCTGGGCATGCGCATACTCCGGCAGCGGCTGAGGCTGCTCATAGACACCACCAGAGACAACATAGCCCAGGACCCCCAGGTCCTGGAGCGGCTCAGGCAGGAGAGCCCGGGCACGGCGGCCCTGGCCCGTTACCTCCGGCGCAGCGGCTGCTTCCCGGTCTATGAACACACTGCCGTGAAGTATTTCCCCCTGGGTGAGGACAAGTGGGAGGAGCTGCTGCGGCAGCTGGAGCAGGCGGAGCATTTCATCTTTTTGGAGTATTTCATCATCGACGAGGGCCTGATGTGGGGCCGGGTCCTGGAGATACTGGCCAGGAAGGCCGCCCAGGGCCTGGAAGTGCGGGTGATGTACGACGGCACCTGCGAGTTTTCCACCCTGCCCCACGACTACCCCAAGCGCCTGGAGGAACTGGGCATAAAGTGCAAGATGTTCGCCCCCATGACCCCCTTTATCTCCACCCACTACAACTACCGGGACCACAGGAAGATAGCCGTCATCGACGGCCACACCGCCTTCACCGGCGGGGTGAATCTGGCGGACGAATACATAAACCGCCGCCGGCGCCACGGCCACTGGAAAGACACCGCCGTCATGCTCCAGGGGGAGGCTGCAAGGAGCTTCACCCTGATGTTCCTGCAGATGTGGAACATAGACGAGCCGGAGCCGGAGATCGACCGCTTTCTGGAATATCCCTGCCGCCCCAGGGAGCAGGCCCGGGGCTATGTGCTGCCCTATGGGGACTGTCCCCTGGACGACGACAAGGTGGGCGAGCGGGTCTACATGGACATTCTCAACCGGGCCAGGGACTATGTGTACATCATGTCCCCCTATCTCATCCTGGACGGCGAGATGGAGACGGCCCTGAAATTCGCCGCCGAGCGGGGGGTGGATGTGCGCTTGGTGCTGCCGGGCATCCCGGACAAGAAGGCCCCCTGGGCTCTGGCCAAAACCCATTATGCCTCCCTCCTCGCCTCCGGGGTGAAGATATACGAATACAGCCCCGGCTTCGTCCATGCCAAGGTCTTCGTCTCCGACGACATGAAAGCGGTGGTGGGCACCATCAACCTGGATTACCGCAGCCTCTACCACCATTTCGAGTGCGCCGCCTATCTCTACAAAACCGACTGCATAAAGGATATCAAGGCGGATGTGGAAAACACCATCGCCGCCTCCAGCCGGGTCGGGCAGGACTCCATGAGCCGGGAAAAGCTGTATATCCGGCTGCTGGGCTTTCTCATGAAGGCCCTGGCGCCCCTGATGTGAGCAGCCGCAAACACCGCCGGAAGAGGACAAAATTTTCGGGGAGACTTTCAGTCTCCCCTCAGCTTGTCAAAAAAGTCCTTACAGACTTTTTTGACTGCGCTTCTCCCGCCAAGCATTTTGCCAAGGGCAAAATGCTGCTGCGCCCGAAAAGCCTTGATTTTCAAGGCTTTTCTGTGGCGGCTTATTGA
>DVHY01000078.1 GCA_018711755.1 Candidatus Limivicinus faecipullorum
CTTCAGGACTATGTCATATCCGGCAGCGGCAGCGGCAATGACCAGGAGGATTATGCTGAGAAAGTCCGGCATGCTGACAATAAGAGAGACGGCGAAAATAACCGATGCTACGACCAAGCGAATGACCATCAGGGTATTGTTGTTTGGTAACTGGCTTTCCGGTTTCTTTTTTGCAGCCTCATGCTTGCTTCTTTCCGGCCTTTGGCTCATTTTGCCACCTCCTGATTATGCTGATTATTGTACGATAATACTCAGGCCTTTCCGTCGCAGCCGAGGACGTCCACTATCTTGTGCTTGACCATTTCCTTGATAGCGGTGCGGGCCGGGGCCAGATACTGGCGGGGGTCAAAGTGGTCAGGATGCTCATTGAAGTACTTCCTGATGGTGGCGGTCATTGCAAGACGCAGGTCGGAGTCGATATTGATCTTGCAGACGGCCATCTTTGCAGCCATGCGCAGCTGCTCCTCGGGGATACCGATGGCGCCGGGCATGTTGCCGCCGTTCTCGTTTATCATTTTTACAAACTCCTGAGGGACGGAAGAAGAGCCGTGGAGGACTATGGGGAAGCCGGGCAGGCGCTTCTGTACTTCCTCAAGGATGTCCAGACGCAGCTTGGGGTCGGTGCCGGGCTTGAACTTATAAGCGCCGTGAGAGGTGCCGATGGCTATTGCCAGAGAGTCGCAGCCGGTACGCTCAACAAACTCCTGAACATCTTCGGGGCGGGTATAGGAGCTGTCCTCTGCGGAGACATTGACCTCGTCCTCGATGCCGGCCAGGGTGCCCAGCTCGGCCTCTACCACCACACCGTGGTCATGGGCATACTCCACAACCTGACGGGTAAGGGCGATATTCTCTTCAAAGGACTTGGAGGAAGCGTCTATCATAACGGAGGTAAAGCCGCCGTCAATGCAGGATTTGCAAAGTTCAAAGCTGTTGCCGTGGTCCAGATGCAGGGCTATGGGCAGACCGGTCTCGATGACGGCAGCCTCAACCAGCTTGATGAGGTAAGTATGATTTGCATAGGCCCGGGCTCCCTTGGAAACCTGGAGGATCAGAGGGGCATTCAGCTCTGCAGCGGCTTCGGTTATGCCCTGAACGATTTCCATGTTGTTGACGTTGAAGGCGCCGACGGCATAGCCGCCGTTGTATGCTTTTTCAAACATTTCTTTTGTAGTTACCAGGGGCATTTTTCTTTTCTCCTTTTGTTAAAATAGTCAAAATTTGTACAATTAGCATATTTACAAATCTTCAAGATTATTATATCCTCAAAGCAGTGCATAATCAATACGCAGTTTTGACAAAACGAATAAAAATTGAAAAATTCTTGGAGGAAGAAACATGTCTGAAAAGCTCGTTGGTTCTTGCATTTTTGGCCAGTCCGGAGGCCCCACCGCTGTGATAAACGCCAGCGCTTACGGCGTTATCCGCACCGCCCTTGATGCAGAGGAAATCACCACTGTCTACGGCGCTGCCCATGGTATTCGCGGCGTTCTGGACGATAAACTCTACATTATGGATGAGGAGGACCCCGCGGAGCTGAAGCTGCTGCTGAACACCCCTTCTTCCGAGCTGGGTTCCTGCCGCTATAAGATCGCCGATCCCGAAAAGGACGACACTGATTATAAGCGTATACTGGAAATATTCAAAAAATATAATGTCCGTTACTTCTTCTACAACGGCGGCAACGACTCCATGGACACCTGCAACAAGATAAGCCGCTACATGGAATCTGTGGGCTATGAGTGCCGCGTGATGGGCGTACCCAAGACCATCGACAACGACCTCTTCGGTACCGACCACTGCCCCGGCTTTGCCAGCGCCGCCAAGTATATCGCCACCTCCTGCATGGAGATCAACAAGGACGCGAGAGTCTACGATAACGGCATGATAACCGTAGTTGAAATCATGGGCCGTCACGCAGGCTGGCTGGCCGCCAGCGCCGCCCTGGCCACTGAGTTCGGCTCCGGCCCGGACCTCATCTATCTCCCTGAGCTGGACTTCGATATGGACAAGTTCCTTGCGGACGTAGACCGGGTATACAAGGCCAACGGCAAGGTCCTGGTGGCTGTCTCCGAGGGCATCCATTACGCCGACGGCAGCTTCGTCTCCGAGGCCAAGACCTCCGCTACCGACGGTTTCGGCCACGCTCAGCTGGGCGGCCTCGCTTCCCTGCTGGCTGAGATAATCCGGCAGCACACCGGCGCAAAGGTCAGAGGAATCGAGCTGAGCCTCCTCCAGCGCTGCGGCGCTCACCTGGCCTCCCAGACCGATATCGACGAGGCTTTCGGAGCCGGACGCGAGGCCGTCATGCAGGCTGTGTCCGGCACCACCGGCAAGATGGTGGCCTTTGAGCGGGAGTCCGTCGACGGCAAGTACCACTGCAAGATGGTCCTTCTCCCCCTCTCCTCCGTGGCAAACTACGAGAAGAAGGTGCCTCTGGAATGGATAAACGAAGACGGCAACGGCCTCAAGCATGAGTTTATCGACTATGTGCTGCCCCTCATCCAGGGCGAGCCGAAACTGCCTCTGGAGCACTCCCTGCCCAGATATGCAAGGCTCAAGAAGGTTCTTGCCAAATAAGACGTTTTAAAAACGATAAATGTGCCAAAAATTGCCGGGAATTTTTTCCCGGCAATTTTTTACATTATTTTTATCTGGTTCTGAATCAGCATGCCCACCGTGTCCGCCAGCTTCTCAAGAGACTGGATGCGGGCAAAATCCCGGCCGTAAACCAGCTTTGCCCCCGGCAAGTCCTCGTCGTTGCCGGTGAAGACACAGACTACGGCTATACCGTCCGCTCTGGCCCGGCGCACCTCAAGGGCCGTATCCGTCAATCCGGCTTCATATTCGTAAGCTGTAAGCTCGCCGCCGTCCCTGTCCCTGATCTTTATCACGTCGTTGGGCTTCACATCGGACAAAACTATGAGCACTTTGTGTTCGTAAGGGCTCTCATTTATAAGGTAGTGGGCGGCCCGTATGGCCAGCCCGTCCCTGTTGCAGCCGTTGGACACATAGTCAAAAATTTTGTCGTTCTGCGTCCGCTGCCCGTAGTCCCGGAAAATGCGCATTATGGTGTATCCGCTCATGGAGCAAAAGGACATCACCCGGCAGGGTATCCCGCAGCGGCTGAGGCTCTCGGCAATGATATAGCCCTGGCTGGAGACCAGCTCCTGACGGTACTTCTGGGATGTGGATGCATCCAGCAGGATATCGATGCTCAGATTGCCCTTGTCCCCCTGTTCGGTCTTTGAGAAGACCTTGTCGTCGTCCAGCTCCGTTGCCCGCCACGCAAGGCCGCCTGTGAGCCTGCCGGAATTGGCTTTGACCTCCGTGGGCTCCAAATGCAGCAGAACGGAGTTCTGTATTTTCTCGGCCAGCTTTGATATCACTGTCATGTTCCGGGGGAGCTGGCTGTAAAAGCTCTTGCGGTTTTTCTCTATCTGCGCCGCCTCCCGCTCCTTCTGCAGGGCTTCAAAAGCGTTTTGTATCTTGCCCTTTATCACATCGCCCTTTGTGAACAGCAGGTGGCAGTCGCCGTGATTGCCGGTGCAGAGGCTGCGCTCGATCTCCAGCATCCTGGACTGGCGGTAAATGGGCTCGCCGAACTTGGACTCCATGAACTCCCGCAGTTCCCCCGCGCTGAGCTTGGTGCGCAGTTCCTGCTCTTCCCTTCTGCCGCTGGTGTTTTCTCCGCCGTACACATCGTCAGGATGGTCCGCAAAGCCTGCGCCGAAGCGCCTGTAGCGCCGGCTCCCCTTTTCCCTGCCCCGTTTTTTGCCGAAGAGTGTGGGGCTCAGATGCCGTTCCTTTTTCCTGAGCTCTGCATTTATCTGGAACCAGCGGCTGAACAGAGATTTTGCAAGCTCTACTATCTGGTCGGTGGAGAGCTGGGGAGAAAACTCCAGCTGGTCCAGGAGCGAGGCGTCATATCGGCCCAGCTGCGGCTCCCTGCCCAAAGCCCTTGTAAAATGGGCAAGGGCCATAAAGTCGTAAAAGCGGTCGTCCTCAGTGTGGGAAAGCTGCCTGGTGAGGCCGAGAGCGTAATTCTCCCGCAGCTCTTTCAGCGCCGGGCGCTCCGGCAGTTCCTTCAGGTACAGGGCGTTTTCCAGTCCCAGCCAAAGAAGACCCTCATAGGTGTCGCTGTCCTCGTACTGGTCCAGGGCTTTGAAAAGCTGCTCCAGCTTGGGGTATTCATAGTGTCTGCGGGCCGCGCCGATTATACAGTTCCAGTACAGCTCAGCCTGTCCATCCCTGTTAAAAGCCTTGAAGTCAGGGCGGAAACTGTAGTCTCCGGCACAGTTCCATATGATGTTTTCCGCCCGCTTTACCTGCAGCTTTGATAGCTCTTCCATCAGCTTGCAAATATATCGGCGGCGGTGAGCCCGGAGCTGATCTTTGTACTGATTATATCCGCTACCAGCTGCCGCTCATAATCATCAAAGGACTTGTTGACGATACCCAGTTCAAGGGCCTGACCCATGCTCAGACCATTGGCCACCAGAGAAACGGAGGACAACAGGCCCCTGAGGTCCAGAGGCTTGGTGGATATCTCTGAGCTGTCGCATTTTTTGCGGATATCTTCAAAGAGCCCCGCCAGAAGCTGGGCATAGTCTTCCTTAAGATCTGCAAACTGGGACCTGAGCAGCTTTGCCAGATTATCCCGGCTGATTATTGGCATGTTTATCACCATGAAACGGGAAGCCAGAGCCTCGTTGAGCTCTCTGGTGCCGGCGTAGCCGTAGTTCATGGTAGCGATGAATCTGGTGCATGGAGACAGCTCTATGCGGTCGTATCCGGGTACATCGATTATACGGCGGAAGTCCAGCGTAGCATGGAGCACCGCCAGAGACTCGTTCTTGGCCATGTTTATCTCATCCAATATACCGAAGCCGCCTCTTACTGCGCACTTGTATATGGGCCCCTGGCGGAAAGTGACTGCCCCGTCCTTGAAGGTGTCCGTACCGATAAGGGAGGAGGCGTCGGTGTTCAGGTAGAAAGATACGTTCCACTCCGGGCGGCGGAACACGGCGGACAGGTTTTCCGCCAGGACGTTCTTGCCGGTGGCTTTGGGCCCCACCAGAAGGATGTTCTCCCCCGCCAGCAGCGCAGTCAGGGCCTTATTCCATATCTCCGTACCGTAATAGAAGTATTTGGGCTCGGATATCCTGTACTCATCCTCCGGCTCCACCGGATATTCGCTGCGGAATTTTTCTATGCGGGCTATTATC
>DVHY01000009.1 GCA_018711755.1 Candidatus Limivicinus faecipullorum
GGGCATGCATGCTCAGCACCGGGACCCCGGCGTCGATAGTGTCGATATTGCGGTTGGCCATGAACATGGCGATGGTGCCGCCGCCGCCCTGGTCAACTTTGCCCAGCTCGCACAGCTGCCAGACCACGGAATTGTCCGCAAAGAGCCGGCGAAGATAGGCCACCAGCTCTGCCGAGGCGTCGCTGGTGCCGGACTTGCCCCGGGCGCCGGTGAACTTGCTGATGCCCATGCCGTAATTTATCTTGGCCTCGCTGCGCTTCTCGGACACTTCAGGGTACAGCGGGTCATAGGCATTGCTCACGTCGGCGGAGAGGCAGAAGCTCTTCTCATAGCAGCGGCGGAGAGCCACGCCCTGGCTCTGGCACAGGTCCTCCATAAAGCAGTCGAAAGCTGCGCTCTGCATGCCGCTGACCCCGTCGGAGCCGGTCTCCTCCTTGTCCGCCAGAATGCAAACGCAGGTGCGCCGGGGCTCCTCTACATCGAAAATGGCCTTCAGCTCCGCATAGGCGCAGACCCTGTCGTCGTGGCCATAGCCGCCGATAAGGGAGCGGTCCAGGCCGATCTCACATACCTCATAGGCGGGCACGGCAGTGAGCTCGGCGGAAAGGAAGTCCTCCTCGTCGATATCGTACATGTCCTTGAGTATACTGAGGACTGCCAGCTTTACTCTGTCTTTTCCCTCATCGGCATAGGGCACGGAGCCGATGAGTATCTGCATGCCCTCCCCGGTGATGCCCTCTTTCATAGTCTTTTTCATCTGGTCGGCGGCCAGATGGGGCAGCAGATCGGTAATGACGAATTTGGGCTCGTCCGGCTCCCGGCCGATGGAGACGTCCAGCACCTCTCCGCTCTTGAGCGCCACCACTCCGTGGAGCTCCAGGGGTATGGTGACCCACTGGTACTTCTTTATACCGCCGTAATAGTGGGTGCGGAAATAGCACATCTCGTCGCTCTCATACATAGGTATCTGCTTCAGGTCCAGGCGGGGTGCGTCCACATGGGCTCCGGCAATCACGGCGCCGTGGCTCAGGTCATCTTTGCCTATCACTGCAAGCATAAGGGCCTTGCCCCTGTTGTTGCGGTAGAGTTTCATGCCAGGCTTGAGCTCCATGCCCGGCACATATTCCCGGAAGCCGCGCTCCTCGGCCATGGCTATGGCGTTTTTCACGGCCTCTCTCTCGGTGCGGGAATCGTTGAGGAAAGCCATGTAGTCCCGGCAATAGTCCTCCAGCTCCAAACGCTCCTCCGAACCAATCAGGTCATAGCCGTTCTTCTGCTCATAAAAGAGTTCTTTTCGCATATCATCCATTGTTCAATATCTCCTTAAAAAGTTTCAAACATTCTTCACGAAATTCCTCCACGCCGCCATCGTTGCGGAGTATATAGTCGCAGAGCCCTTCAAAATAGGCGTCGGGATGCTGGGCCGCTATGCGCATTTCGGCATATTCCCGGCTTATGCCGTCCCTCTCCATTATGCGGCGTATCCTGGTCTCTGGCTTGGCAAGTACCGCCACGGTACTGGTACAGCGCTTGGCCTGGCCGCCCACAAAAAGTTCTATGGCGTCTATGGCGGCTATGCGCCCGCCCTCCATGGCAAAGCTGCGGAGCCGGCGCTCTATCTCCATATCCACATACCTGTGACTGATGGAGTTGAGCTTCTCCAGGGCAGCGCCGTCGCTGAACACCCTGGCGCCAAGCTCCTTGCGCCGGAGCACGCCCTCCCGGACCACGCCGGGGAAAGCGGAGTCAATCTCCTCAAGGAGCTCCGGGCAGGTCTCCAGCAGCCGGTGATAGATATTGTCGCAGTCCAGAACCAGCGCCCCCATGCTCTCCAGGGCTTTAAGGGCCGTGGTCTTGCCGGAGCCGCTGCCGCCGGTGATGCCTATTACCTGCATATTTTCCGCCAGGGCTTTTTCAATTTCCTCTCCGGGCAGAGCCCCCTGGCGAAGGATCTTATATGGGGTCCTGCTCATGTCGATGATGGTGGACTCCAGGCCCAGGCCGCAGGGCCCCCCGTCTATTATCCCCTCTATCTGCCCGTTAAAATATTCATATACCTTCTCAGCCGTCTTGGGGCTCTCCGAGCCGGAGGGGTTGGCCGAGGGCGCGGCAAAGGGCAGCTGGGCCAGTCTCAGCAGTTCCAGAGTCATCTTGTGCTCCGGGCAGCGGAGGCCCACGGTGTCGCCTCCCGCCAGAACGATTGGAGGGATATGGCTCTTGGCTTTCATGATTATGGTGAGAGGGCCGGGCCAGAATTTTTCTGCCAGAGCCCTTGCGGCCTGGGGCACGTCCTCACAGTAAACGTCCATGGCCTGAGGGCCGGGGACCATCAGGGACAGAGGCTTTACCGAAGGCCTCCCCTTCACCTCGTATATTCTCTCCACAGCCTCCACATCCAGGCCGTTGCCGGCAAGACCGTAGACCGTCTCCGTAGGTACGGCCACCAGTTTCCCCGACTTTATCAGTTCCGCCGCCGGGACCAGGTCGTTTTTGAATATCTTTGTCTCCATCTATCTATTCCTCCGCCTGAGCTTGCAGCTTGGCTGTCTGGTCGCTGGTGATAAGGCAGTCTATCAACTCGTCCAGGTCTCCGTTTATGATGCTTTGCAGATTGAAGTTCTTTACCTCCCCGCTGAGCCGGTGGTCGGTGACCCGGTTCTGGGGGAAATTGTAGGTGCGTATACGCTCGCTGCGGTCGCCGGAGCCTATCTGGCTGCGCCGCTCGCTGGCCAGGGCCGCATTCTGTTTGGCCTGCTCCTGTTCGTAGAGTTTGGAGCGGAGTATCTGCATGGCCCTGTCCTTGTTCTTATACTGGCTGCGCTCGTCCTGGCACTCCACCACCAGCCCTGTAGGCAGGTGGGTTATCCTTATGGCGCTTTCAGTTTTATTTACGTGCTGGCCGCCGGCGCCGGAGGAACGGAAAGTGTCTATCTTCAAATCGTTCATATCCAGCTTGAAGTCCACTTCCTCCACCTCCGGCAGTACGGCCACGGTGGCGGCGGAGGTGTGAATGCGGCCGCCCGACTCGGTGACAGGAATACGCTGCACCCGGTGGCCGCCGGCCTCGAACTTCAGCCGGGAGTACGCCCCCTGCCCCTCTATAACAAAGCTGATCTCCTTTATGCCCCCCAGCTCGGTCTCGCTGATGTTGGCTATTTCCAGGCGCCAGCCCTTTCTTTCGGCATACATACTGTACATGCGAAAGAGGTCGGCGGCAAAGAGCATGCCCTCTTCCCCGCCAACGCCGCCCCGGATCTCCATGATGACATTCTTGCCGTCGTTGGGGTCCTTGGGCAGCAGCAGTATCTTTATCTTCTGGCTAAGCTCTTCCCGCCGGGCCTTGGCCTGGGCATATTCCTCCTGAGCCAGCTCCTTCATCTCCGCATCGGCCATGAGCTCCATGGCCTCTTCCATGGCCTGTCCCGCCTTTTCGTAGGCGGTGTAGGCCTCCACTACCGGGGCAAGTTCCCTGGCCTCCCGCTCATAGCGGGCGTAAGCGGAGGCGTCGGAGTAGGTCTCCGGCAGTTCCAGCCTGGCGCAGAGCTGTTCATATTGGTCTTTCAATGCTTTCAGCTTCTCAAACATATCTGTCTCCACATATGAGATACCACATTCTAGCACAAAGCAAAATCAAAGTAAACAGAAAAGGCGGCGCAAATATGCGCCGCCTTTGGAGCAATTAAAAAGGTTCAATGTCAATAGTTGGGGTAGAACAAAAGAAGACCTAAGAAGAAGGAGCATGTGGCACGCCACATGCTCCTTCT
>DVHY01000079.1 GCA_018711755.1 Candidatus Limivicinus faecipullorum
TTTTGTCGAAGAAGGCTTGACCTTCTTCGACAAGCTGAGACGCTGTGACCAAAAATCACAGCGTCTTTTTTATTTTTCCTACTATATAAATAGAGGGGATGAACACAAAGGCGAAGAGCAGGTTGATGGCCGGTATCAGCTTGGACGACCAGAAGTCCATGCTCACCGAGTCGGGGCCAATGACCAGGGAGCAGGCTATGGCCGCCAGGGCCGTGGGCCAGATGAGCCAGCGGCCCCGGGTCATGTCCGTGAGCCGCTCCCCCCGGTAGAGGGGGTCCTGGCCCAGGCCCAGGCGCAGGCAGTACTGGGCGGCGTAGAGGAACACCGACACCAGCAGGAAGTCGGGGAAGAGCCAGAGCATCACCACCAGGGCCTCCACCCGCTCCACGGTGTGGAAGAAGACCAGGTTTCGCACCATGATGAAAAAGGGCCGGGAGAGCCGGGAACAGAGCTCCGGGCCGAACATGCCCACCACCGCCAGACACAGCAGGCTCATCAGCAGCACCATGGCCATGAGCCAGAGACTGCCCTGGCGGGCCCGCCCCTCCTCCCGGGGGCAGAGGCCCTCGATAAAGCACACGGCGTAGACTCCGAAGGAGAGCACGTCGATGGCGGCCAGGGAGCCCAGGGCTACAGGCAGGGCGTCGTCCACGGTGACGGGCAGGAGATTGGAGGGCTCCAGAGAGCTGAGGGAGAAGATGAAAATCAGCAGCAGCGAACCCATGAGCACCGGGCTTATGAGCATGGCGGAGCGGACGACGGAGCGGGGGTTGCCCAGGGCCGCCGCCAGGCACACCAGCCCCAGGCTCAGGGTAAAGACCCAGGGGGAGCTGTCCGGGTAGATGGTGACTATCAGCCGGTCGGCCCCGGAGCGGAGGATGAAGCCGGAGTATAGGGTCAGCCAGGCGGCGGTGAGGGCCAGGGCGGGCCTGCCCAGGCGAGGCCCCAGACAGCGGAGGAACAGCTCCTGGATGTTCTCCCCCTCCCGGCGGTGGGACATGAGCTCGGATATGAAATGCATGTACAGCAGCATGGGCAGGGCGGCCAGGGGGGCCGTCAGCCAGACGGCCCGGTCCGCATACTCCGTGGCGGCGTTGATGAAGATCCTCAGAGAGGGTACCAGCAGCATCAGGGTGGCCAGAGAGAAAAGCTGCCGCCGGCTGATCTGTGTAAGTTTGTTCACGTCTACGCTTCCTTCATGTCGTTGGTGTGGCTCAGGCGTCCGCTGACGCTTATCTGAAGCTCCAGGGAGGGCAGGACCTCCGTGAAGTCCTGCTCCATGAGCCGGTAGTTTTCCGGGGAGCTGCGCTCCACCCGGCCCGCCAGGCCCAGGAAGTCCGCCTTAAGCTCCATGGAGCTTTGCAGCAGAGAGCTCAATTGCTCAGACACGGCGGCCTCCAGCCGGCCGGTGAGATAGTTCACGTACTCCTCCGCCCCGGCGGCCCCGGAGGAGCCGGACTCCATCACCGAGGCGGTGACCTCCGCCTGGATATCCAGGCCCTTCAGCTCCCCCGGGCCGCCCCACAGGGGGCTGAGCCGGGCGCTGCCCTGGTACACCTCCAGGGAGCAGGGCCGGCCGTCCATGTCCTCCACCCCTATGAAGCTGATGGGCACGCTGCCGGTCATCAGACCCACCGCCACCGCCAGCTCCGGCTCCAGATATTTGCACAGCTGCCCCTCCCGGATGACTGCATAGCCGGCTATGCCCGCCATGGTGGAGCCCTCGGCCCCGGAGCCCCGGCCCTCCCCGGCGGCGGGCTCGGAGCTCTGCTCCTCCTCCTGGCCTTTGCCCTTGGCGCCGTCCTGGGTGCCGCCGGCCTCCTGGGAGCCGGAGGACTCGGAGCCGGGCTCGCAGCGGATGGCGCAGACCAGGGCGCTGCCGTAGCGACCCAGGGAGCTTATGGTGTCGGCCACGGTGAAGACCTTGCTGTCGCTGGGGGTGGCGAAGCTCTCCCGCACCGCCTGCATCACCTCGGAGATGCCCCGGCTGCCGTCCCCCACCTCCATGACGGCCTGCTCCGCCGTGCCCTCCCGGACCACATACAGGGGTATGTCGATGCACAGCTCCGGGGACTGGCAGAGATAATCCAGGAAGACGTCCATGTCCTCCGCGGCGTCCTGACCCACCAGGATGTGGTTCACGTGGGAGAAGAAGATGTCCTCCTCATAGGACAGGTCGTAGGCCCGGTCGATGGCGGTGCTCACGGTGCCCCCGGAGGCGCTCATCCGCCGGGGCCCGGCGCCGGAGGCCTTTGCCGCCGCCGCCATGGAGACGCGCACGCTGCCCTCCTCCCGGTCCAGGCCCAGGGTCTGGACCACCAGCAGCTGCTGTATCTCCCGGTAGTTGGTGTGGATGCCGCCGCAGCCGGTCAGGCCCAGCAGGGAGGATATTATTATCAGTAGAGAGATATAACGCTTCATTTTTGACGCCTCTTGTCCGGTGTGTTCAGATTGGGGTCCCGGTATTTGTCCAGGGGCTTGGGCAGCCTCAGCAGCAGTCTCAGCAGGGGGAAGGGCCGCCCGTCGGTCATGGGGGCGGTGTAGCTGAGACCGAAGCTGTCTATGGAGGAGATGTGCAGCAGGAACAGGCAGATGGCCAGGCCCACGCCGAAGAAGCCGGCGGACAGGGCGGCTATCACCAGGGCCAGGCGCAGCAGCCGCACCACCGCCCCCAGGTCCTGGCTGGGGAGAGTGTAGCAGGCGATGCCGGAGATGGCCACCACGATGATGGCTATGGGGGAGACCACCTGGGCCTCCACCGCCGACTGGCCCACGATGAGGGCCCCGATGATGGACACCGTGTCCCCTATGGGGTTGGGCAGGCGCAGTCCCGCCTCCTGTAAGAGCTCAAAGGCGATGAGCATGCCCACTATCTCCAGAGCCGTGGAGAAGGGCACGTTCTTTTTCGCCTCGATTATGGACAGGAGCAGGGGCGTGGGTATCATCTCCTGGTGGTACATGGCCACGGCCACGTACAGGGCGGGGAGGAATATGGCCAGCATAAGGGACAGATAGCGCAGCACCGTAAGGAAGGTGGACACCAGGTAGTTTTTGCTGCTGTCCCCGGTGACCTGCATGAAGTCCGCCAGGGAGGCGGGGAGGATGAGGCCCAGAGGCAGGCCGTCCACCAGCAGGCCCACCCGGCCCGCCATCAGCTGCATGGCGAAGCGGTCGGGCCGCTCCGTGTGCAGCAGCTGGGGCATGGGGGAACGGGGGGAGTCCACGATGTACTCCTCCAGGGTGCCGGTGGCCAGCAGGGCGTCCACGTCCAGGGAGTCGAGACGCCGGGCCAGCTCCTCCACGGTGGCCGGGTCGGCAATGCCCTCCATGAACATAATGGACAGCCGGGTCTTGCTCTTGCGGCCCACGCTGCTCTCCACCAGCTTCAGCTTGGGGGAGCAGATGCGCCGGCGCACCAGGGCGGTGTTGGTGCGCAGAGTCTCCACAAAGGAGTCCTTGCCCCCCTTCAGGGACTTTTCCAGGGTGGGCTCGGAGATGCTGCGCACATTGGAGCTGCGCACCTCGAAGCAGACCGCCCGGTTTATCCCGTCCAGAATAACGGCGCAGCTGCCGTGGCTCAGGTCGTTGACCACCTGGTCCACGGTGCTGCGCTCCTTGGCGGAATAGCTGTAGGCCGCCCCCAGGAGGATGAAGTCCATGCACTGCTGCTGGCTCTTCACCTGGGGACTGCGCCCGGCCTGGGTCAGAGGGCGGATTATCTCCTCCGCCACCGCCGTGCCGGAGACCAGCCCGTCCAGCCAGCAGAGAGTCAGGCTTATATTCTGTTCCAGACCCAGGATTATCTCCCGGCTCTCAAAGTCCCCGCAGCTGGAGAAGATGTCCTTGATGCTCTCCGAGCTGAGCAGGCACTTGTACTCCGGCAGCTTCTGTCTGTGGAAGCCCAGGGAGCCTTCATTTGAATCAGTATACATATTGTGTAGTATTGCCAGATAATTACGCAATATTTAGCATGTAAAATCTTTTTCCAAAAAACGCAAAAAAACTGTTGACAAAGGGGAGATCCGATGGTATATTAGCAAAGCGCCTTGAGGGAAGGCCGGAAAAATGGCAAG
>DVHY01000080.1 GCA_018711755.1 Candidatus Limivicinus faecipullorum
GTGGAAAAGAAGGACTACATCGCAAACCCCAAACCCAACGGATACCGCAGCCTCCACCTGATAATCAGCGTCCCCGTGTTTTTCTCCCAGCAGAAACGGGACATGAAGGTGGAAATCCAGATACGCACCATAGCCATGGACTTCTGGGCAAGTCTTGAACACCAGATAAAATACAAAAAGGTCATCCCCGACCAGGACAATATAGTGGCAAAACTGAGAGCCTGCGCCGACGATATCGCCCGCATCGACGGGGAGATGATGGAGATACACCGGCAGCTGGAGGCCACGGAGAACCGGGAGCGGGAGGAGGACAGCCTCCTGGCCATGCTGCGCAAGCTGGACGCGCCTATATCATGATTTTTTGGTCCCCCGGCCCTTTCGGGCCGGGGGACCAAAAAAATTCCTGCCCGTATTGTAATCTTTCCTCAGCTGGAGTAAAATCTTATCAAGATATACACTTTCAAATTTCAGCCGCCCCGTGCGGCCAAGGGAGTTGTGCATATGAACATCGAGCTGAGAGACATCAAGAACGCCGCCCAGCGGCTCAGGCCCATACTTCATCACACCGAGCTGGACCTGTCCTCCACCTTTTCCAGCATGACCGGGGGCAGCATCTATCTCAAGTGCGAGAACCGCCAGAAGACCGGCTCCTTCAAAATAAGAGGCGCCAGCAACAAGATAGCTTCCCTGGTGGAGCAGGGCCAGGTCCAGTCCGTGGTGGCCTCCTCCGCCGGCAACCACGCCCAGGGTGTGGCCTATGCCGCCAAGAAATTCGGCATCCCCGCCACCATAGTCATGCCTGAGTCGGCGCCCATCGCCAAGGTCCAGGCCACCGAGGGCTACGGGGCAAAGGTGGTGCTCTCCGGCTCCTGCTATGACGACGCCTACACCAAGGCCCGGGAGATATGCGACAGCGAGGGGGCCACCTTCCTCCACCCCTACAACGATGTGGACGTCATAGCCGGCCAGGGTACCCTGGGCATAGAGATACTGGGGGATCTGCCCACGGTGGACCTTATCCTGGTCCCCGCCGGGGGCGGAGGGCTGCTCTCCGGCGTGGCTGCCGCAGTCAAGCAGCTCAATCCCCGGGTGAAAGTCTTCGGCGTGCAGGCTGAGGGCGCCAACGCCATAGCCCGCAGCTTCAGGGAGAAACGCCTTATCACCACCGAGACCGCCTCCACCATAGCCGACGGCATAGCCGTCAAGGCCCCCGGAGACATCACCGTGGACATCATCAACCAGTACGTGGACGATGTGGTCACCGTGTCCGACCGGGAGATATCCAGCGCCATACTCCTGCTCATGGAGCGTTGCAAGCAGATAGTTGAGCCCGCCGGTGCCACCTCCCTTGCGGCAGCCCTGGGCGGAAAGATAGACGTGGAAGGTAAGAACGTGGTGTGCCTCCTCTCCGGCGGCAACATCGACGTGAGCTTCATCCAGAACATCATAGAGCAGGGCCTGGTGGCCCGCAACCGGCGGCTCAAATTCATCGCCAAGCTCATAGACCGCCCCGGCAGCCTGGTGCAGCTTTTGAACGTCCTGGCCCAGGCCGGAGCCAATGTGCTCACCGTGCAGCACGACAAGCTGATGCTGGGTCTCAATCCCAACGAGACCTATGTGCGTATAGCCTGCGAGGTGGGCGGCAAGGCCCACGGCAGCATAGTCATGAGCGAACTGAAAAACCACGGCTACCAGGTGGAGAGCGACGAGATGTGACCCCGGCCCTCCACGGGAAACTGCCGGAGCTTCAGCATAACTACCGTCAATATATTATTCAAAAGGAGAGACGAACCATGAAGACCGTATCCACAGAAAAAGCCCCCTCCGCCATCGGCCCCTATTCTCAGGCCCAGATAAGCGGCAACTTTGTATTCTGCTCCGGGCAGATACCCGTCATCCCCGAGACCGGCGAACTGGCCCAGGGTCTGGATGGCCAGGCCCATCAGGTGTTCAAAAACATTTCCCAGCTGCTCAAGGCCGCCGGCTCCGATATCTCAAAGGTGGTCAAGAGCACCGTGTTCATCCGGCACATGGATGACTTCGCCGCCGTCAACGCCATCTACGCCCAGTACTTCACCGAGCCCTTCCCCGCCCGCTCCTGCGTGGAGGTGGGCAAGCTGCCCAAGGACGTGCTGCTGGAGTGCGAGGTCATCGCCGAGCTTTAAAGCGCCCCGGACCGTATCTCTCATAAACGCTCAGGCGGGACCCTCCCGGTCCTGCCTGATTCTTTTTTCCCGGTCCGGGCCGAAAGGCGGTTGTCATTTAGCCAGAAAAAGATTATAATATTTAAAGAGTTATATCATACATATATGGAAGGCAGCTGTTGGGATGAAGGAACTCACTCCCCGCCAGAAGAAAAGTCTGGATATGAAAAAAAATATATACGAGGTCTTCAACCGCCTCTGTAAGGAGTACGAGGGCAATGTCACCGTAAAGGACGTGTGCCGGGAGGCCGGTGTTTCCGTGGGCTCTTTCTATAATTTTTTCGAGAGCAAGGAAGCCGTCACCGCCGCCGTGTATCAGTACCTCAACGATGAGATGCTGGACTGGGAATACCCCCAGGAACCCACGGAGCGGATACTGGCGGCCGCAGAGCGGCTCATGCGCCTGTCCATAGAGAAGGGCATACATTTCCTGAAAATGGCCGCGCTGTACGAGGTGGACCATACCCCCACCATTGTCAGGAGCAGCTATGACGGGCAGGTCCTTTTCTCCGCCACTGCGGACATAATCATATCCGCCCTGGAAGAGGGTGCGGAAAAGGGGCTGTACAAGCTGGAGCAGCCTGCCTGGTATTACTCCGATATGATAATATTCATGCACAGGAGCCAGCTCTATTTCTGGACCGTGAACAACGGCCATTACGACCCCCTCTCCTCCCAGCTGTCCTACACCAGATTTATCCTGGACGCCATAAGCGTCAAGGGCCGGAGCTGAGCCGGATGGGGAGAAAAACAACTCAGGGGCGGATATGACCCGCCCCTGAGTTTATTTGCTCTGTTTTTACTTTTCGCTTTTCGGTTCAGAGATTTTCCCCGTTGAGATAGTCCAGCATCTCCACGGCCATCTGGGCATTCAGAGCTGCGCCCACGCACAGGGACTCGTCTCCTATACGGAACTTTTCGTTATGTCCGGGGCCGTTGCCCTCGGTGCCCAGGAAGGTATAGGCGGCGGGGGCATAATTGGAGTAGGCGCCGAAATCGTCTCCGGCATTCATGGGGGCCATCTGCTTTACCATGCCAGCATCCATGAACTTCTCCGCCGCCTGCCGTACCAGGGCGATGACCCGGTCATCGTTGCACACCACGTCGCTGAACACCTCAAAGTCCACCGTGGCCTGGGCTCCGTAAGCCTCTGCCACGCCATTGCAGACCCGCTCCATCTCCTCTTTCAGCTTGGGGCCCAGGGCCTTGCTGAGGAAACGGCAGGTGCCGGTGATGACGGCCTTGTCGGATATGACGTTGAAGGCCTTGCCGGAATTGAAGGTGCAGACGCTGAGCACACAGGTGTCAAAGGGGCTGATGCGCCGGCTCACTATGCTTTGCAGGTTGTCCACTATCTGGCAGCCCGCCAGGGTGGCGTCGATGCTGGCCTCCGGGGTGGCGCCGTGGGCGCTTCTGCCGCTGACTTCAATGGTGAATTTTGCGGCGGCGGCCATGGCCCCGCCGGGGCAGTAGTTTATGCTGCCGGCAGGCTCCAGAGGAGTCACATGCTGGCCGAAGAACATGTCCACCCCATCAGCGGCGCCCTGGCGGATTATCTGCTCGGCTCCGCCGCCGCCCTCTTCCGCAGGCTGGAAAATGCAGCGTACCTTGCCCTTGAGCCGGTCTCTGTTGGCATACAGCAGTTTCACCGCCCCCATGAGCATGGCTGTGTGGGCGTCGTGGCCGCAGGCGTGCATCACCTCAGGAATGCGGGACTGATACTCAAGTCCTGTGGTCTCCTGTATGGGCAGAGCGTCCATGTCAGCCCGCAGGGCTACGCACTTCCCCGTGGGGCTGCCCTCGATCTCCACCATTAGCCCCGTGGGCTGGAAGCGCACATACTTCAGCCCCAGCTTTTTGAGCTCCTCCTCGATCTTTTCCGTGGTACGAAATTCCTGGAAGCCCAGTTCCGGGTACATGTGAAGCTGATGGCGAAAGTCAACGATAAAATCTTCAATAGCCTTGGCCTGTTCAAGCATGTTCTGCATAATCTCATCCTTTCATTTATTTCTTCCACCGGGATCTTGTCCCATAGCTTTCGGCCTTTCTCAGGCAAAGAGCGCCGCCAGGAAAGGAGAAATAATATTCGCAAGAGCAACGGACACGAAGGTCACGCTGGTGAAACCGCCCACCAGCATCTTCGGCATCATGTGGCTGGTGATGACCGCCCGCTTCTTCTCGTCGCTAACTGCGGTCTCCACCGCCTCGCGGGTCAGAGCCACGTTCACGGGGAAGCCCTGATAGCAGTTGAGGCTGATGCCCATGCACATGTCAAAGGTGAACTCGCCCTTGAATATCTTGCTGCAAAGCCAGGAAGTGCCGCCCATTCCTATGGTGACTATGATGCAGATGCCCAGTATCTGCAAGAAGTATACCACAAAAACGGAAGGAGTGACAGCACTCATCAGAGAAAACAGATATGCCAGCATGAAGGTGAAGCAGAAGCCGTCGGCCTTGGCCTTGGCCAGCACGTTGGGCTCCAGGAAGCCGCAGAGAGAGCCCAGGAAGCCCAGCACCAGGGCAAATATCAATCCGGACACCGCGCCTCCCGTGAGGACGTTGAGATAGTAGGACAGCAGGGCGACTATGCCCAGCTTGAAGAGGAGCACGGCGGAAGAATTGAACTGCTGGAACCAGATGAAGGGCTTGAAGCCCCGCTGCTTCTCTTCCACAGCCTCCAGCATCTCCAGCTCGCCCGCATCGTACAGGCCCTCCAGACGGTGGGCCTCACGGCGCAGCACAATGCCGGTGAGGGGATAGCCCACCAGTATCTGCACGGAGCCGGCTATAAGGGCCATGACCACTATCTGGTTCTCTCCGCCTATCTTTGCCGCCACTTCCTGGATGACCATCAAAGCGCCGGAACCGCCGGCAAAGCCGGATATGGTGGAGTACACCAGCAGCTTGCCAAAGATGAGCACGCCCAGCGTCAGTCCCAGAACGCAGATGCCCACCACGGACATGAAGGCAATGATAATTGTCTTCCACTGGCGCTTCATCTCACCCACAGGGATGCTGGTAGCCATGTTGGCTATGCAGAAATATGCGCAGATGTTGTATACCGCTGCGGAAACTCCGCTGGTGTTTATCAGGTCTGTGGGCAGAAACGTCCAGTACCCCACGATAAAGCACAGCGAGATGACCAGCGCAGACGGAAACTTTCCCTTTGTGACCTTGGAGACGATATCTCCCAGAGCCACGATCGCAAGGACTATTGCCAAGCCCTCCCATTGACTCATTTTCTTTTCCCTCCTAA
>DVHY01000081.1 GCA_018711755.1 Candidatus Limivicinus faecipullorum
CCTTGACATGTTACTTATCTGGAAATATACTTGTATTACAAACTAGCAAAAATACAAGACAAATAACAGTAAATATCAGGAAAAATCAGGAGATGAAAAACCATGAATGTAGTAATGATCGGCACCGGCGACATTGCCTACTCCCATGGAAGGGCAGTTGTCAAGCTCGGCGGCAAAGTTATCGCCGCCTATGATGTGAACCAGGCAGGTCTCGCAAAATACTGCGCAGAGTTTGGCAGCGAGGCTCTCAGCTACGAGCAGCTGGATGAGTGGATACCCAAAGCGGACTATGTTGTCCTGTGCACTCCCCCCACCAAGCGTCTGGATTATGTGGAGAAGGTCCTCTCCGCCCACATACCTCTGTACATGGAAAAGCCCATCGCCACCACTCTGGAAGACGCCAGGAAGCTGAAGGACATGGAGCAGAAATACGACGCCAAGATAATCGTAGGTTTTGCCCACCGTTACCGCCCCGCCTTCCAGAAGCTCCACGAGCTGGTGGCCTCCGGCGCCCTGGGCGAGCCCGTCAACGTCTTCGACCACCGGGTGGGCCCCGGCTTCGGCTTCAGAGGCAGCTACTTTGCTCCCTCCTGGCGCACCGACCCCAAGCTGGCCTGCGGCTTCACCATCGAGTCCATCTCCCACGAGTGGAACCTGCTCACCTCCCTGTGCGGCGAGTTTGAGACCATGAGCGCCAACGTGTGGTGTACCATCGACAGCCTCCCCACCTACGACACCAACTTCTCCGCCACCATGAAGATAAAGAAGGGCGGCATCGCCACCATCACCGCCAGCTGGAGCAGCGACCTGGGCTCCAACCTGAAGGGCTACATCGGAACCAAGGGCACCGCCTTCCTCCGGGGCCGCGACATGTTCGAGTTCGACGAGCTCAGCTATAAGACCGAGGATATGGATAAGGCCGTCACCATCACTTACAATGATTCCTACAAATACGACCAGGACGGGGTCATCTTCCCCATCCACCAGCATTTCCAGGACTGCCTGAAAAACGGCACGCCCATCTGCACTCCTCTGGACGAAGGCATCAAGGTCCTGAAGCTCTCCACGCTGGCCCTGGAATCCTCCAGAGAGCATAAGGAGATCATTCTTGCAGAAAGGATGTAAGAGCATGGATCAGAAAGAATTGGTCGCGCTGAAAGACAAGGCCACGGAGCTGCGCATCCGTGTGATAGACATGATATGGAAGGCCCAGAGCGGTCATCCCGGCGGCTCCCTGTCCGTAGCGGATTTCGTCACTGCCTGCTACTTCCACTTTATGAAGGTGGACCCCAAGAACCCCCGCTGGGAAGACCGGGACCGCTTCGTGCTGTCCAAGGGGCATGTGTGCCCCGCCCAGTATGCTGCGCTGGCCATGAAGGGCTTCTTCCCCATGGAGGTGCTGGACACCCTGCGTAAGGAGGGCTCCATGCTCCAGGGCCACCCCAGCATGAACAAATGCCCCGGCATCGACATCTCCACCGGCTCCCTGGGCCAGGGCTTCGCCTGCGGCGTAGGCATGGCAATGGCCGGCAAGATGGACGGCAAGGATTACAGAGTCTATGTGGCCGTAGGCGACGGCGAGTGCCAGGAGGGCGAGATCTGGGAAGCCGCCCAGACCGCTCACAAGTACAAGCTGGACAACCTGGTGGTCTTCGTGGACAACAACGGCCTCCAGCTGGACGGCACCACCGACGAGGTCATGCCCAACATCGACCTGGGCAAGAAGTTCGCCGCCTTTGGTTTCGACACCTATGAGATAGACGGCAACGACATGGAGCAGGTAGTGGCCGCCCTGGAGCTGGCCAGAGTGGTAAAGAACGGCAAGCCCAAATGCATCTTCGCCCACACCGTCAAGGGCAAGGGCGTAAGCTACATGGAAAACCAGGTGGGCTGGCACGGCGTGGCTCCCAACGATGAGGAATACAAGCAGGCTATAGAGGAACTGAAAGCCCTCTACATTGAGAAGGAGGCCTGAGCATGGAGACTAAAAAGATCCCTACCCGCAACGGCTTCGGCGAGGCCATCGTTGAACTGGGCAAAGAGAACAAGGATATCCTGGTTGTAGATATAGATATCGGCAAATCCTGCAAGACCGGCGAGTTCAGAAAGCAGCTGCCGGAGCAGTACATAAACGTGGGCATCGCCGAGCAGAACGGCGCCGGCGTGGCTGCGGGCCTTGCCACCTGCGGCAAGATCCCCTTCGTGGTCACCTACGCCGCCTTCGGCTCCATGCGTATCTGCGAGATGATACGCCAGGAGATCTGCTACCCCAACCTGAACGTGAAGATCGCCTGCTCCCACGGCGGCGTCACCCCCGCCAACGACGGCGCCAGCCACCAGGCCATAGAGGACATGGGCATATTGCGCACCATCCCCAACATGACCGTGGTCATGCCCGCCGACTACGCCTCCGCCAATGCCCTGGTAAAGAAGGCCGCCGCCTATGAAGGCCCCGTGTACCTGCGCTTTACCCGTGACGCCGTCCCCGTGATATACGGCGAGGACGAGGACTTTGAGATAGGCAAGGCAAAGCAGCTGAAAGACGGCAAGGATGTGGCCATCATCGCCAACGGCGACACCGTCTGCCTGGCCCTCCAGGCGGCAGAGGCTCTGGCCGCCCAGGGCGTCCAGGCCCGGGTGCTGGATATGCACACCATAAAGCCCCTGGACAATCAGGCTGTGGCCGCCTGCATAGATGAGATAGGCAGGATAATCACCGTGGAGGACCACAACATCCTCAACGGTCTGGGCAGCGCCGTGGCCGAGCTCATAGCCGAAGCCGGCAAGGGCAAGCTCAAGCGTGTGGGCATCCAGGACCAGTTCGGTCAGTCCGCCCCCTACCAGCGTCTGCTGGAAATGAACGGCATCACCGCCGAGAACATCGTCGCTCTGGCTCAGGGCCAGTGGTGACGGGCCCCTGCAGGGCTATTGACAAGTTTAAGCAATAAAAATACACATACACAACACAAGACACAATTTGAGGAGGAAAATCACTGTGAAAAAGTTTCTGGCTCTTGTACTGGCGGTCATGATGATCGCATCCCTGGCCGCCTGCGGCGGCGGTTCCGACACTTCCGCTGAGTCCGCTCAGAGCGGCGACGGCTCCGTGGAATACGACAAGATAAACCTCACCATGGCCGTCAACGGCACCGACACCCAGATCGACACCAAGGTCGGTCAGGAGTTTGCCCGCCTGGTGGAAGAGGCCACCAACGGCAGCGTTATAATCGACGTGTTCCCCAATGACCAGCTGGCCGGCGGCAACGCCGCCAAGGGCGTTGAGATGCTGGCCGACGGCTCCGTGGACATCGCCGCCTACGCCACCGTCACCATGGGCGCTCTGGACGAGCGGCTCACCATCGGCATCACCCCCTGGATCTTTGACGACTACACCGAGGCCCGCACCATTATCGACGAGACCGGCCTTGACTACTACGCCGACGTTCTGGCCGAGCAGAACATCACCCTGCTGGGCTCCTTCCACAACGGTTTCCGTCAGCTGACCAACAACAAGCGCCCCGTTCTCACTCCCGATGACCTGGCCGGCCTGAAGATCCGCACCCCCGGCAGCGCCATCTACCAGGACACCTTCACCGCTCTGGGCGCCAGCCCCTCCACCCTTAACTGGAGCGAGTGCTTCACTGCCCTGCAGCAGGGCACCATCGACGGCCAGGAGAACGGCCTGAGCATCACCAGCACCTCCGGCGTTCTGGAAGTCCAGCCCTACGTCACCATCTGGAGCTACAGCTATGAGAACGACCTGCTCATGTTCAACACCGACATCTGGAACAGCCTCAACGAGGCCACCCAGCAGGTCCTGAAGGAGAAGGCTGTCGAGGCCTGCAACTGGGGCCGCGACATCGTGGAAGCCGAGCATGACACCCTCATCGAGGAGTTCCGCGCCGAGGGCGCCCAGGTAGATGTTCTCACCGACGAGCAGATCCAGCTCTTCAAGGACAAGGTCGCCGATGTGAAGGCCGATTTCCTGGCCGGCTTCGACGCCGAGGCCCTGGCTGCCTTCGGTATTGAGGGATAAGATGAGCTTTACCCGGGAAGAGCTGTCCTCAGCTCTTCCCTCACATTACGGAAGGTAAGGAGCTGCTATGATTAAAAAGATCATCGACAATATTGAAGAGATAATCTGTCTGATTTC
>DVHY01000010.1 GCA_018711755.1 Candidatus Limivicinus faecipullorum
ACTTTCGCTTGACAAGTGCACGGCTTTGGATGCCGGCGGTTTTGCTGTTTACTGTTAAGTTCGTTTCTTTCGCTTTCAGACATGTCTGTACTCGGACAGGCCCTTGTCGTCGGTATAGTTTATCAGTCTGCCGTGGTTATACAGATAGGCCAGGTGGGCCAGAGTCTCCCCGGTGGCATACCATTTCTGGTTTATGGGGAAGTCCTCCCAGCTGTTGGCCCTTATCGCCCAGGTCATATGGGAGGCCGCCTCGTAGGCGCTCATATGATCTCCGGCGCTCACCACCCGCTCGGTTTCCTCCAGGCGCTTCTCATGGTGGCGCAGCAGCTCCTGGACCCGGTCCCGGAACAGTTTGCCGCCGGTGCTCCTGTGGCCCGGCAGGGCTATCTCCACATCAAAGTGCAGCACTTTTTCCAGGCTGTTGAGATAGTCGCTGAGCATATCCTTACCCTCGATATAGGTTATGTTGGGGCTGATGTCAAAGAGCACATGGTCCCCGGTGAGCATGAGCTTTTTGCCGGGGTCATAGAGGCACATGTGGCCGGGGGAATGGCCGGGCGTCAGTATGCAGCGCAGCGAATACCCCCCATAGTTCAGCACATCCCCCTCTTCCAGAGTCTGGGCGGTAAAGTCCCCGGGCATGCCCAGCCGGATGTTAAAAGACTCTATCAGCTCCTTGGGTATCCCCTCTTTGACGCTGTTGTCTATCTGGTTTTTCCAGGGGGCTGTGCGGAAGAAATCGTATTCCTGGCGGCCTATCAGCAGGCGGCAGCCCATGCTCTGGAGCTTGGCGGCGTTGCCCACATGGTCGAAATGACAGTGGGTGAAAAACGCATCCGTGTTCTCCGCTCGCATATCCAGCTCCTCCATGCCGGCTTTCAGGTCCTCCAGGCAATGGGGAGTGTTGAACCCGGAGTCCACCAACAGGTCACGTCCGCCGTCCGTACCCTTGATAACATAGCAGTTGAGCCAGCCCAGGGGGCTCCTCTTGAAGTTGATGGGGAAAGTATACAGGTTGTCCGCCAGTTTCTGAATCATACTCGACCTCTTTAGCAAAAATTTTTTTCTGGATCACTTTCCATAGATGAGCCCCACCAGGTAGTTGGACAGCCGCCGGGGCAGCAGCTTTGCCGCCATGGCGGCGCATTTGTAGGAAAAGCCCAGGGCGCACAGGGGGCGGCTGCTGCGCTGCAGGGCTTTCCGGGCCACATAGGCTCCGGCCTGCTCCGGGCTCATGCCGTTTCTCTCGTCCCTCTCCATAACGGCCACCGATCGCTCTATCCTGCCGGAATAGACGTCGTCCCCGGCGTCGGATTTCCTCCTGGCCTGGGTAAAGCCGCTGGAGATATCCCCGGGCATCACGGCGCAGACGCTTATCCCGAAGGGCCTGAGCTCGTTTTGAAGGGCCAGCACATAGGCGTTTATGGCCGCCTTGCTCACGGAATACCACAGCTGGAAAGGAATTGGCAGGATGGCGGCGATGGAGCTCATGCACACTATGCGCCCGCTGCCCTGGGAACGCATGGCCGGCAGCACGGCCCGGGTGGCCCTGTCCATGCCGTAGAGGTTCAGCTCCAGCTGGGCGTGGGAATCCGCCGGGTCAGTGAGCTCGGCGGCCCCGGAGATGCCGAAGCCGGCGTTGTTCACCAGAATATCTATCCTGCCTTCCCGGCGCAGGACCTCCTCCACGGCGGCCCTGACCTGCTCTTCGTCGCACATGTCCGCAGCTATATGTATAACTCCCTCCGCCGGACGCTCATGGCGGGAAAACTCATATACCCGGCAGCCCGCCCGGCTCAGGGCCTGGGCGGTACAGCGGCCGATACCGCCGCTGCCGCCGGTCACTACGGCAACTTTCACCATTTATCCTACCTCTTTTTGTTTACTATATAAAATATTACACCCTCTTCTCCCCTGCGTCAAGGCGGCAAAGCTATTGAAAAAAGCCGCAGCTGGGCTGCGGCTTTTCAACAAATTGTTATTGCTTTCCCTCTTATGTCCCGGCTTTACCGAGCATCCGGCAGGGAGGCCGCCACAGCCGACTGGCCCACTCTGCGGAAATACTCGTCGGGGAGAGCCAGGCGGATCTTTCCGGCCAGCTCCGGGTACTCGTCGCCCAGGACCTTTTCGCAGGTGGAGATTATCAGGTCCCCGCCCTTGCCGGACATGACCCGGCCCAGCAGCAGCACGTTGCGGCACTGATACAGGCTGTAATAAAAGGCCAGGGTATGGGCCAGATAGCAGCCTATGCTGCGGTATATAGCGGCGGCTCTGGGGTCGTCGGCCTCCATGAGCTTCTGCACCGCCTTCAGCTTCTCCGCCGGGGAGAGGCTCTCATCCAGTTCTATCCCTGCCGCCGGGGCCAGCTTGATGACGGCGTCCTGAGAGAAATACTTACCGCCGCAGCCGATGTCCCCGCTCCACTCGTCTGCCAGGGCCTTGGGATTGGCGTCCACCGGGGCAAAGGCCAGCTCGTTGAGCCAGCCTGTAATGCGGCCCTGCTCGTCCACGAAGCCCACGGCCTCACTGGTGCCCATGGCTATGCCCAGCACGCTGCTGTCCTTCAGGCTCATGGCCCCGGCCAGGGCAGTGACGTCCCCGTCGTTCACAACGCAGAAGGGGATGTTGCCAAAGGTGTCGGTTATGGCCCGGATGTAAATGTCCTTCACCTTGCTGTCATAGAGCTCCTTGGGCACGCTGAGGAACAGAGAGGCGGACATGGTGCGGTCGTTTATATATATGCCGGCGGAGGAGACGCCCACGGCGTCCACTCTGGGCATGTGGGAGGCGGCGGACTTCAAAGCCGCCACTATGCCCTCATAGTGGTAATCAGGGTCGGCAGTAATTTTGGGGAACCACACCACTTCCTCGGAGTACACTGCCTCGCCGTCTATGACGGCGGAGACCTTTCTGTCACTTCCACCAGCATCAAAGCCTATGCGGCAGCCGCTGAGATGGCCGCCTATGGCCTTGGGGTTATCTCTGTTTTCCGGCAGCTTGTCACATTGCACCACTTCAAAGGGCCGCTCATATATGCCCGCCATATAGTCCCAGTCAAAGGCCTGGCAGCCCTGGGCGGAGTAGGCTTTTTTCAGGTACTCATATATGCTGTCGTCCCCGCAGACATAGATCTTGAATCCGCCCTTCATCCACAGCAGGGTCTTCACCAGGCGGTTTATGTAATAGCAGTCCGCCTCGTGGAGCTGCTCCGTTCCGTGTATGAAGGTCTCAACGGCGGCAACTTCCCCGTTGGCCCTCTCCACGGCCACGCCCACCGGCTTTTTAGCATCCTTGAGAAAAGCCCTGTTGAACAGGTAGAGGGGAATAAACTCCTTATCCAGCTCCGGGATATTGCGAACTTCAACATTGATGCCAAGATGTTCCATAGCCTGCGCCCTCCGTAATTATTTTTTTTGCAAGATTTTACCGTTCTCCGAAACACGCTATTTCTTTCGCCGAAAAAGCAACTGAAAAATAACATAAATTCAGAAAAACCAATCTTTTCCCTGTTATACTATCACAGTC
>DVHY01000082.1 GCA_018711755.1 Candidatus Limivicinus faecipullorum
CTACAACCATGAGCGCATCCAGCTCAAAACTGGAGAGGCGCCGCTGGCGCGACGCCTCTCCGCTTAAAACTTCATGCTTTCCTACATCGGTGCCTTTTTGTGCTGTCCGCACAATCTGGGGCGGTTCAAAACCCCGACTTAGCTGAGATACATCTGCCGGCTATGCCGGGGATTTTTTAAAGGAGGCCCGGGATGAAAAAGACAAGGAAGATACTGCCGGTGTCCATCTATGACCTTTACGGCCTGGAGAACTGGCTGGAGCAGCAGGCAAAGGCGGGGCTGTTCCCGGTTTTCCTCAACAGCTGGGTCACTTTTATTCCTACAGCCTTGCCGGGTACCCGCTTCAGGCTGGAGCCCCGGGAGAGAGACGCAGACGGGCCGGGGCCGGAGCTGCTGGAGAAATGCCGGGAAGCGGGCTGGGACTATGCCCTGACCGTGGGCACGCTGTACTATCTGTTCTATACCACGGATCCCTGTGCCTCCTACGCATGCTTTGACGGCGGGGCCAGGCGGGAATACATGGCGGGGCTGAAGCGGCGCAGCCGCCGCTCCGCCCTTATAGGCTGGGCTCTGTTTTTGATTTCGGCGACTCTGGGACTGTGGGGAGCTCTGCATTTTCAAAGCAGATTTGACGTGCAGCCTGAACCCTTTGCCGGATTGCCCTTGCTGCTGCTGAACCTCTTTGACCCCGCTGTGCTCATACTTCTGAGCGTCCTGCTGCTGTTTTACCTGCAAAACCGCAGGGACCGGAAGGCCATGAAAAACAGCAGCCGCCCTGAGAGTGCGCCCGGCCCCGTCCCGGCCCTGAGCAGAGCAAGAATGGCGGAGCATGTGCTGACCTGGGTCCTGGCCCTTCTGGTGATGATATGGGGAATATGCAGATTGCTTGATATAGATCCCCTTGATCATATAGAGCTGGATAATTTCCACAGGCCCTATGTGGCCATACAGGAGCTGGAGACCAGGGAGGTCCTGCCCTGGGAAGAGCTGTTCCGGGAAGATCCCCCCGGGGGACAAAGTGAAAATTATGGCCGGCTTCGCTTTTCGCTGCTGGCCCCGGTGTGGTACTCGGTGACTCAGGAGGCCTACAGCGAGGACGGGGCCGAGGACAGAATATTTTCCCCGGAGCCGGAAGAGGGCTGCACTTACGCCCCGGACCTGGATATGACCTGTTTCACTCTGCCTATCCCCGCCCTGGCGGAGCCGGTGGCCCGGGCCCAGCTGGACGAGTACAGGCTCGTGAATCTCCGGTGGAGCTATAGGGAGCTGAACGTGCCGGGGCTGGACTTTGCAATATTGGCAGAGGAACCGGAGGGCGTATGGCAGATGGCGGCCCTGGGAAAGGGGGGCCGGGTGGCGGTATACCGCTACGCCGGGACGGAGAAGCTGGAGGAGCATCTGGAGCTCCTGGCGTCCCCCCTGATAGATAAGAACTGAGAAAAACAGAAGACGCCGCCCCGGCCGCAATACTGCGGCCGGGGCGGCGTGAGACCGTCGAAAAACTATACTTTTATCCAAAATAATAGAGCAGCGGGGGAGCACGAGGGGGTTAAGACCCCTTGCTCGCCTTGCCGCAAGTCCGAAATAAAATCTGCACCTGCAGCTTTTATTTCGGGCGGCTGCGGAAATTGCGCCCTGCCTTTATCTGCCCCCGGCAGCGGCAGGGTCGCAATTCTCGTGATACAATAACCCGCCACAGAAAAGCCTTGATTTTTCAAGGCTTTTCGGGCAAAGCAGCATTTTGCCAAAGACAAAATGCTTGGCGGGAAAAGCGTAGTCAAAAAAGTCTGTGAGGACTTTTTTGACAAGCTGACGCCGCCCCGGCCGCAATACTGCGGCCGGGGCGGCGTCTTCTGTATCCGCTCAGCTCTCCTGCTTTTCGTTGTCCCTGTGGGAACAGTTTCGGCTGCAGCTGTCGCAGCAGCCGGAGCAGCCGCCGTGGCGGCGGGCGCTGCGCCAGGCCATGACCACCAGCACGGCTATGAGCAGAAGTATGAGTATGTCCAGGAAATTCATATTATCATTGCACCTACATTATAGACTATAAAAGCTGCCAGCCAGGCCACCGCACATTGCAGGACCACTACGCCCAGGGCCTTCAGGCCGGAGCCCAGCTCCCGGCGTATGGTGGCGATAGAGGCCACGCAGGGGGTATACAGCAGGGTGAAGACCAAAAAGCTCACCGCCGACAGGGGAGTGAACACGGAGCTGAGAGCCCCGCCCAGTTCCGCCATGCTGGTGCCCAGCAGCACCGCCAGGGTGGATACCACCGCCTCCTTGGCGGTAAAGCCGGAGATGAGGGCGGTGACCATGCGCCAGTCCCCAAAGCCCAGGGGCATGAAGACAGGGGCGATGAACTGGCCTATAAGGGCCAGGAGACTGCCGGCGCTGTCGGTGACCACGTTCAGGCGGGAGTCAAAGCTCTGGAGCACCCAGATGAGCACGGTGGCCATGAAGATGATGGAGAAGGCCCGCTGGAGGAAGTCCCTGGCCTTTTCCCACAGCAGCAGCCCCACGCTCTTGGCGGAGGGCATGCGGTAGTTGGGCAGCTCCATGACGAAGGGCACGGGCTCGCCTCTGAAGGCGGTGCCCTTCAGCACCAGAGCCACGATTATGCCCACCGCTATGCCCGTCACATACAGGGCTATCATGGCAAGGCCGCTGTTTTCAAAGAAGGCGGCGCAGAATACGGCGTAAATGGGTATCTTGGCCGAGCAGCTCATGTATGGGGTGAGGAGTATGGTCATCTTCCTGTCCCGGTCGGAAGAGACGGTACGGGTGGCCATGATGGCGGGCACCGTGCAGCCGAAGCCTATGAGCATGGGCACGAAGCTGCGGCCGGAGAGCCCGATCTTTCTCAGCAGCTTGTCCATGACGAAGGCAACCCGGGCCATATAGCCCGTGTCCTCCAGGATGGAGAGGAAGAAGAACAAGGTGACGATAAGGGGCAGGAAGCTCAAAACGCTGCCCACACCGGAGAGCACCCCATCCACCACCAGGCCCTTCACCACCGGGTTTATGCCGTAGGCTGTGAGCCCCCGGTCCACCAGCCCTGTCAGGGCGTCTATGCCCAGGCTTAGCCAGTCGGAGAGGGCGGAGCCTATCACGTTGAAGGTGAGGTAGAAGATGAGGAACATTATCCCCAGAAAGACGGGGATGGCGGTGTACTTGCCGGTGAGTATCCTGTCCAGCTGCACCGAGCGGCGGTGTTCGATGCTCTCATGGCACTTGACCACCGTCTTGGCCACGGCGCTTTCAATGAAGCTGTAGCGCATGTCCGCCAGGGCGGCGTTCCGGTCCAGACCGGTCTCCGTCTCCATCTGGACGATACAGTGCTCCAGCAGCTCCTTCTCGTTCTGGTCCAGACCCAGCAGGTCCGCCAGCTCCGGGTCCCCCTCGATGAGCTTGGAGGTGCAGAAGCGGGAGGATATGCCCAGCTTGTCGGCGTGGTCCTGGATAAGGTGGACCACGGCGTGGATGCAGCGGTGGACGGGGGAGCCCTCGTCGCAGAAATCGTATACCCCCGGCAGGGTCTTGTTCTTTGCCACGGAGACGGCCTTGTCGATAAGCTCGGACACGCCCTCGCCCTTGGCGGCCACGATGGGCACCACCGGGACGCCCAGCTCCCGGCTCAGGCCGCTGATGTCCACGGTGCCGCCGTTGGAGCGCACCTCGTCCATCATGTTCAGGGCCAGCACCGTAGGTATGCGCAGCTCCAGCAGCTGCAAGGTGAGGTAGAGGTTCCGCTCGATATTTGTGGCGTCGATAATGTTTATTATACCTTCGGGCCGGTTGTTGAGGATGAAGTTTCGGGAGACTATCTCCTCCTGGGTGTAGGGCCGCAGGGAATAGATGCCGGGCAGGTCCACCACGCTGCAATTTTTCTGACCCCGCACCTCGCCCATCTTCTGGTCCACAGTGACGCCGGGGAAATTGCCCACGTGCTGGTTGGCGCCGGTGAGGGCGTTGAAGAGGGTGGTCTTGCCGCAGTTCTGATTGCCCACCAGAGCAAAGATCATCAGCCCTTCACCTCCGGCTCTATCTCGATTTTCTGCGCGTCTTCTATGCGCAGGGTGAGCTCATAGCCCCTGACCCTTATCTCTATGGGGTCGCCCATGGGGGCCACTTTCTGGAGGGTGACTCTGGTGCGGGGTATGAGCCCCATGTCCAGCAGCCGGCAGCGGAGAGGCCCCTCTCCGCCCACGGCGCTGATAACGCCGCTGGCGCCTACGCTGAGTTTGTCCAATGTCATATTTCTCTGTCCTCCGGGTACAGCACAGTTTCACATACATATTAAATATATCGGGATGATATTAGCACGGGCTAATTCCCCTGTCAAGGGCGGGCCGCATAGTCCCTGTTCATGCCGGGGGCCGTGGGGAAAAAAGTCCGTCGGCCCCGACGGACCCTCACCCGGGTGAAAATGCCCGGGCCGGCCCGCTTACAGGTATTGCGGAAAAGCTATTTTGTATTTAAAATGGAATAAAAACATCAGAAACATCGGGAAAAAATCTGCGTCAATAAAGACAGAAACACGATATTAAAAACAGGCTGCGACAGGAGATGACCGTTATGGACCATATGAAAAAGAAAATTTTTCCGCTGGCCTTGGCGCTGGCGGGCCTGCTGGCTTTGGCGGGCTGCCGCGGCAGGAGCATGGACTATATCATAGAGAATGAGCCCAGCATTATCGGAATAGTGGAGGAAGTCCGGGATGACTCGGTGCTGATGCGCATAGAGATGGAGGGCTATCCTTACGGCACAGAGTGCAGCGTATCCCTGGCAGTGGAGAACAGCGACAGCTATACCCATTTGTCCCCGGGGGATGAGATCGTCGTGTACTACAACGGCGATATCGGGGAAAGCCAGCCGCTGGAGATCAACACCGTATATGCCATCACTCTGAGGACACCCGCAGAGAGAAGAGCCGAATCGGACAGGCTCCCCATGGTAATGGTGGACGGAAAGCTATACTATGATACCGGGAAAGAGAGCGAAATCAAGGACCGCTGCGCCATGATGGACGGGGAGATAAGTTCGAGGGTTGAGGGCACCGAAGTGCCGGCAGCGGACGACCAGTCCAATTTCGGGACCGGCTACGGCTACCAATACGGTGCCGATGATACCATTGAGCTGCTGATAAACGGAAAGTGGATCGTTTTTGAACACAGAGAGGGAGACGGAAGCCAAGTCCGTTTCGGAGACCGATGGATAGACGGGGACAGCCTTTCCCAGGAGACACTGGAGTGGCTTGACTGGTACAACGGCTTGTCCGAACTGGATCAGCTGTCGGTCAGCGCAATTCCGCCGGAGCTGCTGGATGCAAGCGGAATCTCCGGGGCTGAGGATGCAGAGGCGGCAGCAAAGTGACGGGCGGCAGCTGAGCGCCGCCCGGGCACCGCTCAGCTTGGAAACAGAGCTTTGCCGGGCGGGGCGGCCTCAGGAGTTCTTTGTCACATAGCGCACCACATAGTCGGCAAAGCGGCGGGTGGCGGGGCCGGCCCGGTCCCCGGCGGCAATGGCGATGCCTATGGTGCGCTTGGCCTCCGGCACCAGGGGCAGTATCTGGATATTGTCGTGGCGGCCCTTCAACAGCAGCTCCGGCATGATGCTCATGCCCAGGCCCTGCTCCACCATGGCGATGATGGCGTAGTCGTCCTTGGTGTAAAAGCGCACGTTGGGCTTGACACCGGCGGCCTCCAGGGCCCGGCGGGCGTCGTGGTCGGAGCTCTCCAGAAGACTGATAAAGGGTTCTGTCTCGCACTCCACCAGGGGGAACTTGGGGTAGCTGTCAAAGCGGCTGTGCCGGGGGAGTATGGCCAGCAGCCTGTCGTCCATCAACGGGATGCACTGGCAGTCCACCGCACAGGGCACGTTCACAAAGCCGATGTCGATGCTGCCCTCCAGCAGCCACTGTTCCACATCGTGGTAGTCGCCGTTGAGCAGCTTTATATCCACCCGGGGGAAGTCCTGCTGGAATTCCTTCAGCACGGGGGGCAGCCAGTGTACGGCCACGGATGTAAAACTGCCTATGCGCACCGTGCCGCTGTCCAGCCCACGTATGGAGGCGGCGGTCTGATTGAGCTGCTCGGCGCTGTTGAGAAGATTCCTCACGGCGGCTATCATCCGTTCCCCCTCCCCGGTGAGATGCACTCCCGCCCGGCTGCGCTTGAGCAGGGCAAAGCCCAGCTCCTGCTCTAGACTGTCTATGCTGTGGCTCACGGCGGACTGGGTGCAGCCCATGGCCTGGGCCGCCCGGGTCAGGCTCCCGGTCTCCACCACCGCCACCAGGGTCTGATATTTTGTGATGTTTATGTCCTCACGACCTTTACATGAATTTTGCTCATGATACTATGAATAGAATTAGGGGTGTTTATATTATAAACCAAAAAAAGAGATAATCAAGTTTTTTAGGCTTGACTCCCGCTTGAAATAAAAAATTAATATATTATAATTCCAACCATGTTAAGAAAAGCGAGGAGAAAGCAATGTTCACTACATCATCTATCTGCATCCTGATATCCGTTGTGGTATATCTTGTGGGTATGCTTGCCATCGGCATAATGTACTCCAAGAACAACAATTCCGAAGACTTCTACCTGGGCGGACGCAAGCTGGGCCCCATAGTCACCGCCATGAGCACCGAAGCCTCCGACATGAGCGCCTATCTGCTCATGGGCGTGCCCGGCCTGGCCCTATTCTGCGGCCTTGCCGAGGCCAGCTGGACGGCCATAGGCCTGGCCCTGGGCACTTATCTCAACTGGCTCATCGTGGCAAAGCGGCTGCGTCTCTACTCTGAAAAGATACACGCCATCACCATCCCGGACTTCATCGCCATCCGCTTCCGGGACAATACCAAGCTCATCGAGACCCTGGGCGCGCTCATCGTCATCATCTTCTTCGTGCCCTACACCGCCTCCGGCTTTGCCGCCTGCGGCAAGCTCTTCAACAGCCTTTTCGGCTTTGACTACATGACCTCCATGGTGATCTCCGCCGCAGTCATCGTGGCCTACTGCGCCACCGGCGGGTTCATGGCCGCCTCCGTCACCAGCCTCATCCAGAGCATTGTGATGACCGTTGCCCTCATCGTAGTGCTCATATTCGGCATCAACACCGCCGGCGGCGTGGACGCCGTCATAGCCAATGCCAAGGAGATCCCCGGCTACCTGAGCCTCACCGCCTCCACCAACATCCAGGCCACTGAGGCCGGCAGGTACACTCCCTTTATGATAGCCTCCACTCTGGCCTGGGGCCTGGGCTACTTCGGCATGCCCCACATCTTGCTCCACTTCATGGCCATAGGCGACGAGACCAAGCTGAAGCTCTCCCGCCGCGTGGGCTCCATCTGGGTGGTCATCTCCCTGGGCGTGGCCGTCATCATCGGCGTTGTGGGATACAGCATGGCCAAAGTTGGCACCATCGCCATGCCTGCTTCCCAGGCTGAGGCCGAGAACATGATCGTAAACGCCTCCAGCGCCCTGGCCCAGGTGGGCATTATCCCCGGCCTCATCGCCGGCGTCATCATCGCCGGTATCCTGGCCGCCACCATGTCCACTGCCGACGCCCAGCTGCTGGCTGCCGCTTCCGGCGTCACCCACAACATACTCACCAATGTCTTCGGCATCAAGCTCAGCGACAAGAAGACCATGCTCATCGCCCGCCTCACCGTTCTGGGCGTGGCAGTTCTGGGCATCATCTTTGCCAGCGACCCCAACAGCTCCATCTTCCGGGTGGTATCTTTCGCCTGGGCGGGCTTCGGCGCCACCTTTGGCCCCGTGATGCTCTTCGCCCTGTTCTGGAAACGCTGCAACAAGTGGGGCGCCCTCTCCGGCATGGTCACCGGCGGAGTGATGATCTTCTTGTGGAAGTTCGGCGTTGCAAAGCTGGGCGGCATATTCGCCATCTACGAGCTGCTCCCCGCCTTCATCATCTCCTCCATAGTCATTGTTGTGGTGAGCCTGCTCACCGCCGCCCCCGAGAAGGAGATCGTGGAGGAGTTCGAGAGCGTAGGCAAGTGAGCCCCTTCCCGTATAAAACAGAACAGACCATAAAAAAGCTCCTGCGGCCCGGCCGCAGGAGCTTTTTGCTGCTGTCAATAATCAACGGGGGGAGGGGGGAACTCGGTCCCCCTGTCGGCGGCGTAGATATCTCTGCCGGAGAGGGCCTCATAATACAGGGCATAGCTGAGATTGATATAAGGCATGGCCCATATCTGCACCAGATAGCCCACATAGGGGATGCTGGAAAGTATGTTCCAGCCGATAAAGCTCAGGTCCATGACGAAGAGCTCGCCCTTGTGCCCCGCCATCATCGCCTTGGATTCCCGGATGCACTGGAGCACCGACTTATCGGGGTCGTCCAGCATTATATACAGGGCCTGCCTGTAGCGGTAGGCAGCGATGATACCCGGAACGACAAGGAGCAGGGACCAGAGGAAAATGAAAATACCCGTCAGCAGGTTCAGCAGGAACAGCTTGAAGAAGAGCGGGAAGGCGTCCAGCAGGTTGCCGAAGCTGGCCCCGGCGCGGCGGATAGTGTTCAGCAGGAAGAGCGTAAAGCCCGCGCCTACCACATAGCTCAGAAAGTCCGTCAGCCAGCTGAGCACCACAGCATAGAAGGGGGGAGCCATTTTCATGGCCACCTGGAGGGCATACTCCAGATTCCCGCTTTCCAGGTACTCGGTGTACAGCTCGCTTAAAGTATCCGTGTAGTTCAGACCCAGAAGCCTGGAGGAGAGCATATACAGCACAAAGCATATGGCGATATACGCCAGTCCCACCAGCAAAACGCTGGGCCTGGACCGGGATATAAGGTTCCTGGCCCTCTCCTTCAGTTCCACTCGTCTGATTCCCATAGGCGTGTTCACCCTTTCGTTTTTTCTACAATATACCAGACAAATATGAATATGTAAATACGGCGCAGGACTGGCGGCAGACAGGAAATCTTAATAATTCTTAATTCTTAAGTAAAGCTGAAACAAAGCGGCGGCAGAGCCCGTTACTATAATATAAGAGTTTCGGGAAACAAAATATTGCGGAGCTGAGCTCAATGAGTAAAAGGATATTTGCCCTGCTGCTGGCCCTTGCCCTGCTGCTGAGCCTCTGTGCCTGCGGAAAAGAGGGGGCGGGGGCCTGGACCCGGGTATGCCCGTCACCAAAGCCGCCTTTGAAGCCCGGAGAAAAACATATATCCGTTATGCATTAAAAAGGCAGACACCCACACTTGAACCGGCCCAGAATGTGCGGACAGCACAAAAAGGCCTCAATGTAGGGAAATATGAAGTTTTAAGCGGAGTGGAGCAGCGTAAACGGCGCCACTCCAGTTTTTAGCTGGATGCGCTCGTGGTTGTAAAAATGGATGTAGCGGTCAATCATCTCATTGGCCTCAGAGAATGAGGCCGGTTTATGGCGGTAGATACACTCTGTCTTGAGAATGGAAAAGAAATTTTCTGCCATAGCGTTATCATATGGGTTTGCTCGTCTTGACATGGAAGGCGTAATGCCATAAGATTTTGTTAGGTCAAAGTATGCTTGCGAGGTGTACTGAAACCC